>JBOGSE010000504.1:0-6166 GCA_050694895.1 bacterium
GTGGAGTACTACTCCACTGGAATGCGACAGCGGCTCGGCATCGCCCGCGCGCTCCTCGGTACCCCCCGGGTCCTGCTCCTCGATGAACCGACACGGAGCCTGGATCAACACGCGACGCAGCGCATACACGATCTGATCCGCCACCTGGCTCAAGAGACCGGCGTGACGGTGCTCCTCGCCACGCACCAGCCGGCTGAAGCCGCCGCGGTCTGCCGCCGTGCGGCGATCCTTGTCGACGGTTCCATTCTGGAAACCGTCCATCTCTCGGCGACCGACGAAGCCGCCATGGCGGTCCGGTACCGGTCGATCATCGGGGCCGTGTGATGGAGCTGCTGCACCGATTGTGGGCGTTCCTCAAGCGTGACTATCTCCTCGCCAGTGCGTCCCGCCTGGCCTTTCTCTGGCAGGCGGTCAGCATCTTCTTCGTGACGCCTATGCTGTTCTATCTTGGGCGGCTGATGCAGCCGGCGGCATCGGAGTACCTGGGCCCGTTTGGCGGGGACTACTTTGCCTTTGTCGTCGTGGGCGTGGCATTCTTTGGATTCCTTTCCGCGAGCATGGCGGCGCCCGCACAGGCGATCCGCTACGAGCAGATGATTGGGACGCTGGATGCCCTGCTGGTGGCGCCGGCCTCGCCGCTGGCCGTCGCCGCCGGCGCGTCGCTCTGGAGCGTGCTGGTCGCCGCGGGTCAGGGGTTTCTCTACCTCATCCTGGGGGTGCTGGTCTTCGGGCTCGATATCGGGCACGCCGACGTCGTTGCCGTGGGGGTGACGGTCCTCTTGACGCTCGGTCTGTCTGCAGCGCTCGGGGTTATCTCCGCGGCGTTCGTCATCGCCTTCAGACAACCGGATCCATTGATGAGTCTGTTCGCGGCCGGCTCTGCGCTCCTGGGCGGGGTGTTCTACCCAACCAGCGTGCTGCCGCCCGCGCTGCAGCGCCTGGCCGAGTTCGTCCCGCTCACGCACGCGCTGCGCGCACTGCGGCTGGCCCTGCTCCAGGGGTACGGCATCGCCGCCCTGCAGCACGAGGTCGCGATCCTGATGGTCTTCCTGGCGCTCCTGGCGCCGATTGCAATGCTCGCGCTCTGGTGGGCGATCCGTCAGGCGAAGTCTTCCGGGACGCTCGGTGCGTACTGACCTCTACCCCTTCGAGGCTGCCCTCTGCAACTTGCTGCGGGTCGACGGGCCGGACACCCCCTCTGCTTCCTCCGAGGTGTGGCCGGCGGTCCTGCAGCTTGCCCATCGCGAGGGGGTCGCACCTCTGGTTCACGCGGCCATCAGTGCGGCACGCGCGGGCGGGTCCAGCGAAGATATTCCACAATCCGTGCGCGAGTCGCTGGAGCGGTCGTATGAACACGCGCATGACGCCGGCGAGGAGGCCTACAGCCAGCTGTCCGAGGTCCTATCCGCGCTCCGCTCCACCGGGGTCGCTGCTGTGCTGCTCAAAGGGATCGCCCTGGCCCGGTTCGCCTACCGCAGCGCCGCGCTTCGGCCGGTCAGCGACCTCGATCTGCTTGTGCGACAAGACGACGTGGGGGCCGCACATCGCGCTCTGGTGGGCGCGGGCTACGCGCTTGTCGGGGGCGCACCGGCGCCCGCCGACCTTGCCTGGCGCCATGCACGTGGCTACTTCGATCCCGAGCACCGGCGGATGACCGTGGACCTCCACTGGCGCTACTCAGGATACCCCCTCCTCTTCGAGAGCGGGGCCTCGGGGGTCTTCGCCCGCGCGCACCCGGTCGAGGTGAACGGCCAGCAGGCGCTGATCCCCGCGCCGGAGGACATGCTCACCGCGCTCGGCATCCACTTCGCGCGCGATCTCTGGTACGGCAAGCCCAGGCTGCGGTATCTGCGCGACGCCGCCGAAGTCGCGCGCAGGCACCCCGAAGCAACTGAGCGCCTGATGGAGACGGGACGTGAGACGCCGCTGGCCCGCTGCGCTCTCTATCTGACGCTGGGGGCGGCAAAAAACCTCTTGGGAGCGCCTGTCCCCGCGAATGTGCTTCGTCAGTTGAAGCCGCGCCGGAGCTGGATGGCCGACCGCCTCATGGCCCGGATGTGCCGCAACGTGATGCGTCAGGATCGTCCCGTAGATGCGTTCGTGCAGATCGCGATCATGCGGTGGATCGACGCGCCGTCCGTTCTGGCCTACGCGCGGTGGCTGGGTGGACTGCTCTTCGTTCCTAGTGAGCTGGCGGCCAGCCGGCGCCGCTGGATGCGCGGTTTCTGGGCGCGAAGGCGGCCGGGCGCCGAGTGGGGCGAATGAGGGATCTGCCCTCGGCTGCGAAGGGCGCGTCGGCGAAGTTCTGAACGACGATCACACCGTACGGCCCCGCGTCGAGCACCCCGATCCCGATAAGAGCATACTCTGAGAGCAGGATATTGTGACGGTGCGGCGCGCTTGCCATCAACGCGTCATGGGCCGTCCGCACATCGGGCGCGTACGCGAGGTTCTCGCCCACGATCCGCACGCGCACATGCTGATCGAGCACGCGCTGCTGCGGAGTCCGACCGTCGAGGGAGCGGTGCGAGAGGACGCCCGCGCCGAACAACTCCGTCCCGTGCAGCCGCGCGATGCCGCGCATGGTGGCGTGGGGCATGATCGGCGCCAGACCGGCCGCCACCCGCTCTTGATTGATCAGATTCAGCACGACCATTTCCAGATCGAAGCTCACCTGCGGCGCGCCGACCCGATACGGCAGCGCATGGAAGACCGGTGAGGCCGGGTCCCCGGCAACGAGCGGGCCGTACGGCTGCGACACGGTGAGGAGAATCAGGGAAGAGACGAGAAACAGCGCGCGGACTCCCACGCCTCGGAGCATGCTTACCTCCCGTTGGGCTTCCGCGGCTAAGGCATCTTCGGCGGCCTGGCAGACTTCGAACGAAGTCCCCCGGCTTTGCGTCCCCGCCTCGCGACGGGTTTGCCGTTTTCGGAAGCCTCTGCGTCCGAATTATGCCCAAGCGCGGGGCCCGACAGTCGGTGGGAGGGCGCGCCCCGTGACGTCGTGTAGCAGGGGTCAACCGCATTCCCGGCCAATAGAAGCGCAACCCTTGACACACCTGGGAGGTGGTTGCCATGTGCGCGCCTGTCGTGATGAAAGCGGTCGAGCAGAAGGTGAGCCGCCGGGACGTTTTGCGCATCGCCGGTGCCGCGACGGTGGCCGCCGTAGGATCCCAGATGCTTGGGCTGCCGGAGGCCCGGGCGTCCCACATGAGGATGGACACGCGGCACATCCAGGATCTCACCCACACGCTCAAGCCGACGTTTCCGTCATTCTCGGGCCAGCCGGTCTTCAAGACCGACGTGGCCGTGACCATCAAGAAAGATGGCTTCTACGCGCTGAATCTCAACTATTTTGAGCACGTTGGCACCCACATGGACGCTCCCGCCCACTTTCGAGATGGTGCCAGGACCGTCGACCAGCTCGCGGCTCCCATGCTGATCGCTCCTGTAGCGGTCGTTCGTCTCCGCGATCGGGCAGCCAGGAACCACGATGCGCAGATCATGCCCGCCGACATTCGCGCCTGGGAGCGCCGGCACGGCCGGCTTCCGCGCGGGGCCGCCGTCTTCATGGACAGCGGGTGGGAATCCCGGGTCGGCAGCAATCAGACGTTCCGCAATCCCGACGCCTCCGGCGTGATGCACTTCCCTGGATTCCATCCCGACGCGGTCGAGTTTCTGTTGAAAGATCGGAACGCTGTGGGGATTGGCGTCGACACACTCAGCCTGGACTTTGGCGCGTCCAAAGATTTCAAGACGCACGTCACCTGGCTCCCGACTGGCCGGTGGGGACTCGAGGGTCTTGCCAACCTGTCCAAAGTTCCGCCCGCGGACGCGATCGTCTTTGTCGGCGCGCCCAAAGTCGCCGCGGGGTCAGGCGGTCCCAGCCGGGTTATCGCCGTGTGGTAAGATAAAGGCACGCTATGCGCGATCAATTTGGACGAGAGCTCACTGATCTGCGGGTCTCGGTCACGGATCGGTGCAACCTTCGGTGTGTCTACTGCATGCCGGAGGACGGCATCGATTTCCGTCCGCCGGCCGAGTTGCTCCAAGATGACGAACTGGTCTTGCTCGTCGAGATTGCCGCCGAACTCGGCATCGAGAAGATCCGGCTCACCGGCGGGGAGCCCACCGTCCGGCCGGGCATCGTCGGCCTGGTCCGCCGCATCGCCGCCATCCCCGGCATCAAGGAACTCGCGATGACGACGAATGCCTTGCTGCTGGAGACGCTTGCCGGGCCGCTGCGCGAGGCCGGTCTGTCGCGCGTGAACATCAGCCTGGATACCCTCGACCCGGAGAAGTTCCGGCGCATCACCCGCGGCGGGCACGTTGACCGAGTCTTCGTGGGGATCGAGCGCGCCGACGCGGTCGGCCTCCGGCCGATCAAGCTCAACGCGGTGGTCGTCCGCGGCTTCAACGAGGAGGACGTCGTGCCCCTGGCGGCGCTCACGCTGGAGCGCCCCTGGGAGATGCGCTTCATCGAGGTGATGCCCTTCGGCACTGTCGCCGACGTCGCCGACGCCGGGATCGTCACCTCGGAGGAGACGCGCGCGCGCGTCGAGGGCGCGCTGGGGCGCCTGACGCCGCTGGATCTGACCGGAGATGCGCCGGCGCGGACCTACCGGCTTCCCGGCGCCGCGGGCACGCTAGGCTTCATCAGTTCGGTCAGCGAGCCGTTCTGCGCCAAATGCGGACGCCTCAGGCTGACCGCCGACGGGCGCCTCAGGCTCTGTCTGCTGCGCGATGACGAGGCGGACCTGCTGACCCCACTGCGTGCCGGGGCTTCACGCGAAGAGATGAAAGAGCGCTTTCGGGCCGCGGCCTACCGCCGGCCCTTCGGCCACGCGCTCGCCGAAAAGCTCTACCCGCAAGAACGCGTGATGATCCAGATCGGCGGCTAGGCCCGCCGTACCCGTTCAGTCGTTCTCTGGATCGTAGAGCTCTTCTTCCTCAGGCTGGAACACCACGCCGCAACGGGGGCACTTGGCCCCTTCCTCATCGACGGCTTCCACGCGGAAAAAGATGAAGTGACAGGCAGAGCAGATCAAACGCAGCATTCAGGGACCCGCCGCGCGGGCGCGGGAACTAGGCCTCTTCGCCCTCCAGGTTGCGCTCGAGCTTGCGTTTGACGCGCTGGAGGGCGTTGTCGATCGACTTGACGTGGCGGTTGAGCTCGTTGGCCATCTCCTGGTAGGACTTCCCTTCGAGGTACGCGGTCAGCACCCGGCATTCCAGCTCGCTGAGGTTCTTGCGGATGCGCTCGCGCATCGTCGCCGAGGCTTCCTGGTTGATGACCAGTTCCTCGGGGTCGCTGACCTTGATGCTGCTGATGACGTCGAGGAGCGTGCGGTCGGAGTCTTCGTCGTAGATCGGTTTGTTCAAGGAGATGTACGAGTTGAGCGGGATGTGCTTCTGCCGGGTCGCTGTCTTGATCGCGGTGATGATCTGCCGTGTGATGCACAGCTCGGCGAAGGCTCGGAACGACGAGAGTTTGTCGCGGCGGAAGTCGCGGATGGCCTTGTAGAGGCCGATCATCCCTTCCTGGATGATGTCCTCGCGATCGGCGCCTATGAGGAAATACGCTTTGGCTTTAACGCGGACGAAGTTGCGATACTTGGTGATCAGGAACTCTGCAGCTCGGTCGTCACCGGTCTTGGCGTGATCGACGAGCTCTTCATCCACTAACTCGTGATAGCCAAGACCTTCTTTCCGCGCCAGTGCCACTGAGTTATCCCCTCCGGCTTGAGGAGTGACTGGCTATCACGACGACCCGGCTGCGACCCGCGGTTCCCATCGCGTCTGGTGAACCCATTATAGAAACCATGCTGCAGCCGCGTCAAGGCGCAGTAGCGCGAAGGGCGCCCTTCACGCCGATCCTGATCGTCCGCGGCACCGGCTTGTAGTAGTTCAATGCGACGACCTCCTCGCGGACGACCTGCCCGTTCTCGCGCACCACCCTGTTGGTGCGCGCGCGCAGCCCCCGCTTGGGAGGGTCGATCTTCACCTTCCCGGTGGGCAGGAAGGGATCGTCCTTGGTCACCGTGCGCGTCGGCGCGGGCAGCCAGGTGTGATTGGTTACTGTGATCTCCACCTCCCGGCCCGGCCGCGGTGCGCTGAAGACGGTGAACGTGAGGGTCCGCCCGCTCACCTCGGACCAGATCAGGAG
>JBOGSE010000505.1:0-14814 GCA_050694895.1 bacterium
GGCCGACGGCTTGCGGTTGAAGATCTGTTGTCGCTGCGGTGGATCGCCGATAGCGCGATGTCCCCCGACGGCCGCGCCGTTGCCTACGCACAGGAAGCCGTCGTCGAGCGCACCGATGCGCGCGAAGGACCGTCGCACACCTACCGCTCGCACATCTGGGTCGTCGAGGTGGGCGACGGCTTAGCCCGGCAATTCACTACCGGGGAGCAGCGAGACCGAAAACCGCGCTGGTCCCCCGATGGCGCCCGCCTTCTGTTTACCTCTGACCGCGGCGCAACCGGGCCGCCCGGGGAGAAGAAGCCGACTCACCTGTGGGTGATTCCAGCCGGCGGTGGCGAGGCCTCGCGGGTCACCGAGGCAGAGCACAGCCCCAACGAGGCGGTGTGGTCGCCCGACGGCTCGCGTGTCGCGTTCTCCGGCAAGACGCCCAGGGCCGAGAAACCCGCCAGCGACGTAAAGAACATCACCCGCATGAAGCACAAGTTCGACGGCGAGGGGTTCTGGGACAATCGCTATAAGCACATTTTTGTGGTCCCGGCCACGGGCGGACCGGCCCGGCAGGTCACCACCGGCGATTTCGATCACCGCCAGCCCGCGTGGAGTCCCGATGGCGCGCGGCTGGCGTTCGTGGCCAATCGCTCCGAGGATGCGGACTATACCAACATCGCCGACGTCTGGGTGCTGACGCTGGCCACCGGCGACCTACGGCGGGTGACGGCCGGACTCGGCCCGGTGTCCTCTCCCGCGTGGTCGCCTGACGGAACGCTGATCGCCTACCTCGGCCACGAGAACGCCTGCATGGGCGCATCGAACACGATGCTCTGGGTGGCGCCATCCGACGGCAGCGCGCCGCCCCGAGCTCTGGCGCGCCACTACGACCGATCGCTCATGCATCACCTCGTCACCGACATGCGCGCGCACCCCGCCGCCGGCGAACCCACGTGGTCGCCCGACGGCCGGTTTGTGTTCGTGATGGTCGCCGAGGGCGGCACGACCCAGCTCGCCGCGGTTGAGGTCGCCACCGGGTCCGTCAGGGTGATGACGAGCGGACGCCGCGAGATCTATGGCGAGTCCTACGATGCCGGCCGGCGCCGCGTGGCGATGGCAATCTCGGATCAGGCCACACCGGGAGACATCTGGGTGGGGGCGGTAGAGGGGCTGGATGCAGGGACCCCGATGATCCCGGGCGTGAGTGAGCGGCGATTGACCGCGGTCAATCAGAAACTCCTGGAGGGCGTCACGCTCAGCGCGCCTGAACGCTTCACCTATCGCGGGGTAGATGACTGGACGATCGACGGATGGGTCATTCAGCCGGCAGGCGTCGAGGAGGGCAAGCGGTATCCGGCCATTCTCAGCATTCACGGCGGCCCGCATTTTGCCTACGGTGAGGCGTTCTTCTTCGAGTTCCATCTGCTCGCGGCACGTGGATACGCGGTCGTGTTGACAAATCCACGGGGCAGCCAAGGCTACGGCCAGAATTTCACCGCCGCGACGCGTCACGATTGGGGCGGAAAGGATTACAGTGACATCATGGGCGGGCTGGACGCCGCGCTGGCCCGCTACCCGCATCTCGACCGCGACCGGCTGGGGGTGGCAGGAGGATCCTACGGCGGCTACATGACCAACTGGGTGATCGGGCACACCAACCGGTTCAAAGCCGCCGTGACCATGCGCTCGATCTCCAATTGTCTCAGCCAGTGGGGCATGAGCGACATGGCCTACTTCAAGGGCTACTGGGAGTTTCCCGGCGATCCATGGGAGAACCCGGTATTCTACTGGGAGAAATCCCCGCTGGCGTACGTGAAGAACATTACGACGCCGCTGCTCATCGAGCACAGCGAGGGAGACCTGCGCTGTCCCATCGGCGAGGCGGAGCAGCTCTTCACCGCGCTAAAGAAGCAGGGCAAGGACGTTGTCCTGGTCCGGTTTCCCAACGAGACCCACGATCTCTCGCGCAACGGACAGCCACAGCACCGCATCGAGCGCCTGCGCCTCATCGTCGACTGGTTCGCCAAGCACATCCCGCCGGTGGCACTGCCCGCGCGGGCGGAGGAGAGACTGGCGGGCGCGCCGGCCGGTGATGCGGGCGCGGACGCAGGCGTCGAGACCTAGGGCTCGCCGCTTCCCCGCCCATGCCGAAGATCTACACCCGCACGGGGGATACGGGCCAGACAGGATTGTACGGAGGCGGGCGGGTTCCCAAGGACGACACGCGGGTCGAAGCCTACGGCACCATCGATGAAGCCAACAGCGCGCTCGGTGTCCTGGCGGCGCATCTGGACGGCGAGCCGGCGGCCGCGGTTCTCTCGGTCCAGCACACCCTGTTCGATATCGGCGCGGAGCTGGCGACCCCCGAATCCGGCGGACCCGCTTCGCGGGTGCCCGCGGCGGTGACGGGAGCGCAGGTCGAGGCGCTGGAGGGTCTTATCGATCGCTGGGAGGCCGAACTCCCGCCGCTCCGGCAGTTCATTCTTCCCGGCGGCGGCCTGCCCGCGGCGCTCTGCCACGTCGCCAGGTCGCTGGTCCGGCGCGCCGAGCGGCGCACCGTGACGCTCGCGCGGTCGGCCGACGTCAACCCCGAGATTCTGCGTTACCTCAACCGCCTTTCCGACTGTCTGTTCGTTCTCGCCAGGCTGCTCAATCATCGCCGCGGCATCGCGGACGTTCCCTGGGAAAGGCGGGACCGTGCCTAAGAAAGAGACGCTCATCGCCGCGCTCACCACACTGCTCGGTCTGCAGACCGTGCGCGCGTTTCTGCCACTCGTCGTGTACGTCTACGGCGCGCGCCCGGGCGTCACGTCGATCGACATGGGGATCCTCGGGATCGGCGTGTTCCTCACGGCCGCCCTGGCCGCGGTTCCGCAGCGCGTCTTCGGGCCGCCGCTCGGGCTGTACCTGAGTGCCGCGGTGCTCGTGCTGCTGCGGCTGGCAGCCCAGTTTGCCGAACCCCGGTACGCGCTCACGTACGCGGCCGTGGGGACGGTGGCGTTCCTCTGGACCATCCCCGCCATACTAGCCGCGGTACGTAGCGGCGGGCCCGAGGCGACGGCGCGCGTGGGCGTCGGGCTGATCATCGGGCTGGCCCTGGATGCCGCGATCGCGGGCGCGTTCGGCACCTGGGATCCGATCTGGCAGCTCTGGGAGCGGACACCCGCGGCCACGCTCGTGACGGTCGCGATCGCCCTCGCGTACTCCCTGCTGTATCCTCGTGTGAGCCACGAGAACGCCACACGGCTGGACACCGACGCCGCGATGTCGAATGCGGCCGCCCTCATCGGACTGGGGCCGATCTTCTTTCTCCACCTGCTGGTGTTTCACAACCCGGCGCGCCTGGCCGCGATCGTCGGCTGGCCGCTGCCCGCGGCGCTGCTCTGGGTGCTGGCCATCGATGTGCTGGCCGTGGCCGCGGCTGCGACGGCCCGCAGCCGCTCCGCTGCAATCGCCGCCGCGGTGGTGCTGATCCCCGCCGCCTATCTGGCGCACGGGGTCGGCGTCGTCGTCGCGGCGGCCTACGCGGTTGGCAGCATCGCATCAGCGATTCTGATCGTCGTGATCGTCGCGGGCCAGGGGACCGGGCCGTTCTACCCCGGCCTGTGGCGCACGGCGATCGGCTGGGGCGCGGGAATGCTCCTGTTCGCGGTGCCGGCCTTTCTGTACTATGTCGGCTACGACATCCGGCTGCCGTTCGAGAACGCGCTCGTGCTGCCGGTGGTCGCGGCAGTGGCGGCCCTGGCGGCGCTGAGCCAGGTGCCCAGACTCATGCTGACGCCGCCGCTGCTCCGCGGCCCGGTGGTCTCCGGCGTGCTCCTCGCGCTCCTCCTCGTACCGCTTGTGCTGCTCGTCACCGTCAAGCCGCCGGTGGCGCAGTCCGGCTCGGGTTGGCCCGTGCGCGTTGTGTCATTCAACCTCCACCAGGGCTTCGCCACAACCGGCGTGCAGGACCTGGAGGCACTTGCGCGCACGATCGAAGCGGTCTCGCCCGACGTCGTCGCGCTCCAGGAAGTCTCCCGCGGGTGGCTCATCAATGGCTCCACCGACATGCTGACGTGGCTGGAGCGGCGGCTCGGTCTGCGCTCTGTGTGGGGTCCGGCCGCCGACGCGGTCTGGGGCAACGCGATCCTCTCGCGCCGGCCGGTCCTGGCTTCGGGCAACGCCGAGTTGCCGAGAGGCGGTGCACCGATGCGGCGGGCCATGCTCTGGGCCGAGATCGACATCGGTACCGGGGAGCGGCTCCTGATCCTCGCCACGCATTTTCATCACGTCGAAGCCGACGCGCACATCCGCGAGCCTCAGGCCGCGGCCCTCGTGAAACTCTGGAACCGGCGCGAACGCACCGTCGTGCTTGGCGACCTCAACGCGACGCCTGAGTCTCGCGAAATCGCCCTGCTGCGGGACGCGGGCCTGCGGGATGCGTTCACGCTCGCCGGCCGCGGGGACGGATACACGTACAGCTCGACCAGGCCGGAGCGGCGCATTGACTACATCTGGCTCTCGCCCGATCTTCGTGCACAAGATTTCCGCGTGCTGTTGGGACAGGCGTCAGATCACTTTGGAATCACGGTGACGATCTCGCGCTAGGGCGACGCCGGCTCTTCTTGACGGCAATTTTCCCCTGCTGTACAGTTTGTACATTCTGTACAGTTTTCAAATTGACTGCCGGAGGATCTCTATTGGAGCGCCGCCTGTCGATCCAGCAGGCTCGTGAGCAGTTCTCCACTCTGGTTCAAGCCGCGTTCTACCGGGGCGATCGGGCGATCATCGAGCGCCACGGGAAACCCATGGCCGCGATCATTCCCATTCATGCCTACGCCCGGTGGAAGAAGCATCGCGAGCAGAGCCTGAGGGAGAGCCTGAAACGTAGACGTCGTCCTTAGCGCACGCGCCCTCGCGCGGCTACGTCCCAGATCACTTCGACCCGACCCCGGCGCACGCCGATGAGCCGTTCGTGGAGGTTTGTGACCACGCACGTGTGGTTCGGGATGACCGAGACGATCTCGCCGACCTCGGGCCGCGCATCACACGCGCTGAGATCGAGATACCCATGCTCTTCATTGAGCTTGGTGATCTCCGCCTCAGGATGTTCCACGACCCGGCCGAACCCCTGTTGACCCAGTAAGTCTGAGGAGAGCGTCTTCGAGCCCGCGTCGATGATCGCGCGATCCGGTGTCGGCCGGCTGACGACTGTCGTGCGGATCCGCATGGCGCAGTCGTCCCACGAGGCCACGCCCGCGGCCACCGTGGCCCGGTCGTTGAACACATACGTCCCTGCGCGGTGCTCGGTGACGCCGGGCACCTCGTGCGCGCGCTGATACACCGGCGTGCCCCCGGTGGAGACCACCGCGGCCGGCAGCCCCGCGCGCTCCAGCTTCGCCAGCGTTGCCTCAAAGAACGGTCCGGTGTCCGGCGTGATGGGGTACGTCATCAGCCCGTCGAATCGCAGGCCCGGGAGATCCGCAATCTGCCTCGCCAGATCGAGCGCCTCCGCCGGCGTCTGCACCCCGTTGCGGCCCATCCCGGTGTCGCACTCTACCACGACGCGGAGCGGCGTCGTAGAGTCCGAGAAGGCCGCGGACAACTGCCGCGCGACCGTCGCGTTGTCGCAGACCACGCACAGCCCACCTTGCGCGCGGCGCGCGAAGCCGCGGAGGCGGTCGACCTTTGCGTCGCCGAGGATGTTGAACGTCACCATCACGTTGTCGATGCCCGCCTCCAGCATCACCGCAACCTCACCGAGCTTCTGGCAGGTGATGCCGACCGCGCCCGCGTCGAGCTGCTTTCGCGCGATCGCGGGGATCTTGTGGGTCTTGATGTGCGGCCTGTTGGCGATGTTGTGCGTGTCCAAGTAGGTCTGGAGGCGGCGGATGTTGGCTTCCATGATGTCCAGGTCGATCGTCACGACGGGCGTGTCGCGCAGGTCGACGGCGGGTCGGGTGGCGACGGCGGGAGGCATCAGACCTGATTGTACCTGAAGCAGCCGACCGTGTGGTCGTTCACCATGCCGACCGCCTGCATGAAGGCATAACACGTGGTCGAGCCGACGAACCTGAACCCGCGCGCTTTCAGCTCTCGGCTCATCGCGTCGGATTCTCGCGTCGTCGCGGGGATCTGGGAGAGTGACCTGAATCGGTGCCGGATCGGCG
Organism: bacterium; assembly: GCA_050694895.1. Taxonomy (GTDB): domain Bacteria; phylum Sysuimicrobiota; class Sysuimicrobiia; order Sysuimicrobiales; family Humicultoraceae; genus JBQTJP01. The sequence goes on from JBOGSE010000505.1 coordinate 6,141, forward strand.
CGCCGCCGACAAACCGCCAGATGTACCGGTCGAACGAGCCAAACTCGTGCTGCGCCTCAAGGAAGGTGCGCGCGTTGGCGATCGTCGCCTCGATTTTGGACCGGTTGCGGACGATCCCCGGATCGGCCAGCAGCCGCCGGATATCGCCGGCGGTGTACCGCGCGATTCTCCTCGCATTGAAGTGGTGCAGCGCCCTCCGAAAGTTCTCGCGCTTGTTGAGGATCAACTGCCAGGACAAACCCGCCTGTAGGGTCTCCAGCACCAGGAATTCGAACAGCACGCGATCGTCGTGGACGGCGACGCCCCACTCCCGGTCGTGATAGTCCGTCATAAGTGGCGTGCCGTTTGCCCACGCGCACCGCTTCGAGAGCCCGGTCTTTCTCGCCATGATGAGGCGCACCCTCCGTGTTCTGTTTCGTCGCCGCTCCTCGGTGATGTCTTCCCCGCGGTGTTTTCTCCGCGGAGGGCTTGCGTGCAGCGCCGCGAATTCTCACGTTGACGCACCAATCCCACAGGAGGCTGGAGATGCCCCGCCGTCCCGTCGAGATCGAGGATCTGCTTCGCATTCGCTTCCCGCACGCCGCGGCCCTGTCGCCCGATGGCCACCGCGTGGTCTACGCGCTCGCGCGTCTCGACGACGGCGCAAATGAATTTCGCGGGAATCTCTGGATCGTCCCCACGGCCGGCGGCGCTCCCGCGCCTTTTACGGCTGACGAGGCACGGGATATGCATCCCGTGTGGTCGCCAAACGGCCGGTGGATCGCGTTTCTCAGCGACCGCGGAGGCAGGCGACGCGGCCGCAAGCGGCCGGCGATGCAGCTCTGGGTGATGCCGTCCGACGGCGGCGAGGCGCGGCAGCTGACCTTCTTCGCAGCCGGCGTCAGTCAACCCGCGTGGTCCCCTGACAGCAGCACGCTGGCCTTCACCTCGCGCGGGACGCTCGAGCGACCCGAGGTGCCGGGTGAGGACGAAGACGTGATCGTACGCGAGATCAGACGGCCCAAGTACAAGTTCGACGCTCTGGGATTTTTCGAGGGCTACTCACACATCTGGATCGTCCCGGTCGCCGGCGGCGCGGACGGCGCCGATGCCTCAGCGGGACTGCGTCGCCTCACGGAGGGGGACTACGATCACGATTCACCGGCATGGCTCCCCGCCGGGCACGAAGTCGTGTGTGCCGCCAACCGGACCGCCGAGGCCGACTTCTCGTTCGTCCGCGATCTCTGGGCGATCGACGCGCGGACCGGGGCCCCAAGGCAGATCACGCGCAACAGCGGGCCATGCTTCTCACCCGTTCCATCCCCCGACGGCCGTTGGATCGCATACGTCGGGCACGACTTCCATGCCACGAGCGCGACCAACATGGGCATCTGGACCGTACCCTCGTCCGGCGGCGCGGCGACGAATCTCACCGCGGAGTTTGACCGTTCGGTCGGATGTGCGATCGGGAGCGACGCCAGGCTCGTCCCGATGTACCCGACACCCGCGTGGATGCCGGACGGCAGCGGGCTCGTCTTCTTTGCGACCGATCGCGGCAGCGCACATCTCTACCGCGTCGGCGTGGCCGACCGGACGGTGCACCAGCTGACCGATGGTGCGGAGGCCATTGCCGACCTGTGCGGTGGCGGCGGCATGGTTGTCTACCAGCGGATGACTCCAACGTCGCTGGACGAGCTCTGGGTCTTCCCGCCGGCCGGCGCGCCCAGGCGACTCGTGGGCCCCAACGACGACCTGCTGGCCGGCCTGGAGATTCGCGCACCGCAGCGCTTCTCGTACGCGGGCGTCGACGGCTGGCCGATGCACGGCTGGTTCCTCACCCCGCCGGGCTTCGATCCCGCAAAGCGCTACCCCGCGATCCTCCGCATTCACGGCGGGCCGCACTCCGCCTATGGCGACACATTCAACCATTACGTCCACGTCCTGGCGGCCCGGGGCTACGTCGTCGTCTGGACGAACCCTCGCGGCAGCCAGGGGTACGGCGAGGCGTTCACCCGCGCCGTGGTCAACGACTGGGGCGGGAAGGACAGCGCGGATATCCTGATGGGCCTGGAGCATATCATCGCCCACCGCTTCATTGACCCCGACCGCGTGGCGGTCACGGGCGGGTCGTATGGCGGGTTCATGACGAACTGGCTGATCACGCACACTCAGCGGTTCCGCTGCGCCGTGACCGAAGTGTGCGTAAGCAACCTGCATAGTTTCTTTGGGACGAGCGATATCGGCGCGACCTGGGGCGAGGTGGAGTGGGGTGCTAACCCCTGGGACGATCCTGACACGCTGCTCCGGCACTCGCCGCTCGCATACGTGAAGAACGTCACGACCCCGGTGCTGATCATCGGCAACGAGGCCGATCACCGCTGTCCCATTGAGCAGTCCGAGCAATTCTACATGGCCCTGCGGAAACTGGGCAAGGACGCCGAGTTCCTGCGCTTCCTGGACTCCAGCCACCAGATGGGCAGCAACGGCCGGCCCAAGCCTCGCATGGAGCGCCTTCGCCGGCTGGCGGCGTGGTTTGACCGGCACCTGCAGCCCGCGGCGGATGCCGCGGACGTCCCCAGCGTGGCCGTGCGGGGGGAGTGACCCGGGCCGGCTTGACCTTTCGTAATTCCCGGTTTACCCTGTATGTAGACGACCGTCTACATACCGCCTATGAAAGTCATCGATCTCACCGCCCCGCAGCGCGAGCTGCGGATACGCATCGACCCTTCGCCGGCGTACGACTTCCTGGCGTGCCTCTACCTGGTCGAAACCTTCGAGCCGACCCTGGGCTTCGAAGTATCCGCGACCTGGATCAAGCGCGCGAGGCACGCGCTCGGCGCCGACCTGCGCGCGGAGCTCGGGCTGCTGTTTCCTCGACGTGGCCGGTCGCTTGGGTTGCTGGGCGTCCTGGAGCACGCCCCAGGGTTGTCGGTGCGCGAGTTCATCAGGCGCGTCGCGGCAACCCCGGCGGAGACGCTGCTCGAGCTGATGCTGGCCGAGACGCTCGCCGACCGCCAGACGCTGCCGCTCCTGCGGGCCGCCATCGGCGGTGGCGATCGGGCCATCGACGCGTTTCTTGCCGCGGCCCATTCCGAGATTGATCCCAGGCCGCTGCGCCGGCTGGTGTCGTTGTATCCGTCTGAGGCGAAGGCGCGGCTGCTCCGGCTGCTGCGTGAAGGGTATGCGCGCATCTATGCCCATGAGGAAGCCGAGGTGCTGCCCCTGCTCGAGCGGGACGTCAAGACTCTCTCGGTCAGGGCCGCGACCTCCGCCCCCGGCGAGCTCGTGGAGCGGGCGACCGGAGGGTTTATCATCGGGCCCGATGCGGCGCTTGCGGGCGTGGTGCTCGCTCCGACGTTCTTCTTCCGGCCGTTCAATCTCGTCACGGCCTACCACGGCATTCGGGTGTTCATCTATCCGATCGAGACCGCGACGGCCCGGCCCGCGCCGCCCCCCGAGCTGGTCCGGTTCTACAAAGCGCTGGGCGATGAGACGCGCCTGAAGATCCTCAGGTTGCTGGCCGGCCGTGAGATGTACCTGCAGGAGCTCGCCAAGGCCCTCGGCACATCGCACGTCACCGCGCTGCATCACATGGCGGTGCTGCGCGCGGCGCACCTCGTCCAGGTCGTCGAGCGCGAGAATCTCAAATACTATCGTCTGCGCGCCGATCGCGCGCGCGATGCGGCCACACGGTGGCTGGAGTTTGTGCAGACATAGGAGGCAGGCGGCGAAGCATGGCGCGGCGTGATGTGGTGGTGGCAGATCAGGAAATCCTCACGGTGGAGCAGGCCGCGGACTATCTTCAGGTCCACCGGCTGACGGTCTACCGGTATATCCGTCAGGGCCTGCTCCCCGCCGCGAGGCTGGGCAAGATGTACCGTCTGTTCCGGCGTGACGTCGAGGCATTTCTGCTCGCGATGAAGCACCATCCGGACAGCGTCGCCCCGCCGAAAGAATGACGATTGGAGGCCTCGCGCCCAGACGGACCTTCAGCGCGCTCCGCCATCCCCATTTCCGCCGCTTCTGGTTCGGAGGACTGGTGTCCCTCACCGGCTCGTGGGTGCAGATCACCGCGCAGTCATGGCTGGTCTACGACCTGACGGGCTCGCCGTTCATGCTGGGAACCGTGATGCTGGCCAACACGATCCCCACGATGTTGCTGGGGTTGTTTGGCGGTGTGATTGCCGACCGGTCTGAGAAGCGCCATCTGCTGATCGCGACGCAGAGCACCTTTATGCTCGTAGCGATTGCGCTCGCGCTGCTTACCCTCACCGGCCGGATTACCGTCTGGTACATCCTGTCGCTCAGCATGATCAGCGGGATTGCCGCGGCGCTCGACATGCCGACCCGCCAGTCGCTGATCGCGCATCTGGTTGATCGGGAGGATCTGCTCAACGCGATCGCCTTGAACTCCGCGGCCTTCAACGGCTCGCGCATTGTCGGACCGGCGATTGCCGGCTTGATCATCGACCAGCTGGGCAACCGCAGCGGACCCGGCTGGAGCTTCGCCGTCAACTCCGTCTCCTATCTGGCCGTCATCGGCGCGCTGGCGACGATCGCCGTGAACTCCCGGCCCGCCGACGGTGCGCGCCGGCCGGTGCTGGGGGAGCTCCGCGAAGGGGTCGCGTTCGCGTGGCGTCATCCCGTGCTGCGCGCGCTGCTGGGACTGCTGGCGGTCACCGGCGTGTTCGGATTCTCCTTTCATGTGCTCATGCCGGTCTTCGCACGCGATGTCCTTCATGTCCCCGCCCGCGGCTACGGGATTTTGCTGACGGCCAGCGGGATTGGGGCAACCATCGGCGTTTTGACGTTCGCGACCGTGCATCCCGCGCGGCTGGGCGCGGTTATCCTGAGCACCTCAACGGTGTTCGTGGCGATGCTCGCGGCATTTGCCGCGAGCGCCACCTATTCCCTGTCGCTCGTGCTGCTGCTGGTATTGAGCGGCGCGATGACCGCGTACCTTTCGGCTACGAATACACTGATCCAGACGATTGTCCCCGATACTCTCCGCGGGCGCGTGATGAGCCTCTACATGCTGGCGTTTTTTGGGACGGCGCCGCTGGGCGGACTGTTAATGGGATCGCTGGCCACAGCCCTCGGGTCGCAGACCGCGGTGCTCATCGGCGCGGCGGTGTGCGGGCTTGGGATCGTGACGATGTGGTCCGCGGTCCGGGAAATCACCCGGGACGCGTGGCGGCCCGCGGAGAGTCGGGCACCGGCAGAAGGCTACGGGTCGGCGACGGGCCAGCCGTAGCGCCGCAGGTCGATGCCCCCGGCCCCTCGGAGCCGCACGCTGATCCCTTCGCTACGGAGGCGTCGCCGCTGCTCGGCTGCGAAACGGCGATTGGCGATCGTGCCGTCGCTGCGGACCACGCGCCACCAGGGTGCCGTGTGGCCGTCGGGGAGCGAGGCGAGCGCCCAGCCAACGGTGCGCGCGCCGTTGCGCAGGCCAACCATGCGGGCAATTTCACCGTATGTCGTGACGCGTCTGCGGGGAATGCGCAGGACGACGGCGTAGATTCTCCCAAACAGCGAGCGGGAGCGGATAGGACCCCGCCCACTCGTGGGCCTTCGGCTTCCCCGGAGCGCACTGAGAGCTGAGCCATGTTCGGTTCTGGGCATGACATCACCCTGACGGGCGCTGAGATCGACGCGGAAGACGCGTGGCTCACGTCGTTTGGTCTCGAACTTCGCGCCGGCAGCGTGTTGCGCGAGCGTCCGTTCTCCCATCCCCTTTCGAATCGTTCCTACGTTGTTCCTACCGAGTGGTACCGGCAGCGACCGCCAGAACAAGTCCAGGCTGACCGGCTGCGCCGCGACTTGCTCACTCTGAGAACCGTCATGGAGAAGGCTTACGGGGGTTGGGATACTGCCGAGAATCGCGGGTGGGATTGGAACCGATGGTTCAGCGAATGGGATGCGTCCCTTGCAGGGAGGGCCGACCAGCGGTTGACCTTGAGAGAGGCGTTTGCTCCGCTGGCCAATCTTCTCGAATTTCAACTAGACAACCACACGGGAGTTGCTGCGTCTGCCATGCACTTTGGGAGCGGATCTCGGACCGCGGTGCTCGAGCGCAAACCCACTGGGCCGTGCACCGCAATGAAGACAGATAGCGGCAGAGCGTTCGCCATTGAACCGAACGACCGAGGCCAACAGCCCAAAATGGCGCTCTCGGTACCTACTTCGGGAGAGATGGATCAGCCAGTTTACTACATCAGCTATCCGGCCAGGCGCGGCGATATGAGCTTCGCCCGCTGTGGCGATGAGTGGATCAGGGCCGCGCCGGTCTGGAATCCCATGGGCAAAGACAGGATCAAGATGGTTCTTGAGCTGGCGAAGACGGAAGAGGATGTCCCTTCGTATCGGACGCTCTCAACCGCAGTTTCCTACTTTCGGCTTCCCACAGTCACGAAGCAAAACGGAGAACGCCTGCGGACGCTGATCCGCGCACTTCCGGCGACGGCCGGCCAGGAGAAGGTGTTCATCGTCGACCTCCGGGCCAACGAGGGCGGTGACGCGCCCATCGAAGCACTTTCCCGTTGGGTCGACCTCGCTGACCTGCAAAGTGCGGCGAGGATCGCCCAGCGCAGACGTCTCTCATGTCTCTATACGTCTCTGCGCTGGGGCTATACGCAGGTCACCATGGCCGCCGTCCGCCCGCCAGTATCGGAAGAGCTGCGAAGCAATCTACAGCACGCGTTGGACATGCTCTTCGAGCCCTCACCGGACGGATGCCCCGACACGATTGACGAAGTGAAATCGGAGTGGAACTATGAGCTGCGAAACTTCAGAGCCGCACCGCCTCCGGGACAGCCCCGACTACTCGTCCTCGTCGACAATGCGTGCGGCAGTGACGGTGAGCTCATGGCATATGCTCTTGCAGCCATTCCCGGGACTTTGGTGGCCGGCACAAACACCTATGGTGTGGCGCAGTTCATTCAGCCCGGCTACTTCGTCTTGCCGCACACGCGGATTCCGTTCCGAATCGCACTTGGCACAAGCGACCTGTACGGTGACGCGCGGTCATTCGACGGATACGGTTTGGACATTGACATTCTCCTCTCGACTCAGGGGTCCCAAAGCCCAGAGGGCGTACTGAGGATAGTGGACTGGATGGAGTCGATGCCTGCCTAAACCGACGTACTCGCCGTTCTCCCGGCCGTCGCCCAGTAGACCCTTAGCCCGCTCTCAGCGCTCTGGCGGCGCGTTTGACATCGCGGCCTTTCACCCATATGATCGCCCCGAACCGGCCGGCGCCACCCGAGACCGCATCGGTGGCCGTGACATTGATCCTGGCCCTGGCAAGCTTGGCGAAGGCGTCCACGAGGGCCCCGGCGCGGTCTCTGCCTCTGATGGCGAAGGCCCTTTTCGGCCCCACAACCTTCCATCGTGCCTTCTTCGCCGCGGCCTTGAACGCTGCCGGGGCGGACGGGACAAAGTCGAGTTGCGCCCGCCGTCCCTTGGGAAAACCATGGAATGCGATGAGATTGATGCCGGCGTCCTTGAGGTCTCGCAGGATTCGAGCGGCCTGTCCGGGCCTGTCGCTCGTCACAGTGTAGAAGTATTCCACCACGCGGATCGTGTCAGGCATCTCCTATCTCCTCCCCGGCTTCTGGCATGCCCATTTCTTAGCCCCGCTTAAGCAGGATCGCCTGCTTCACCTCCTGGATCGCGCGGGTCACCTCAATGCCGCGCGGGCAGGCGTCGGTGCAGTTGAAGGTCGTGCGGCAGCGGAAGGCGCCGGATCGCTGGGCCAGGATCTCCAGACGCTCAGCGGCGCCCTGATCCCGGCTATCGAAGATGAACCGGTGGGCGTTGACGATCGCGGCCGGGCCGACGTACTCACCGTTGGCCCAGTAGATCGGGCATGAGGTCGTGCAGGCGGCGCAGAGGATGCACTTCGTCGTGTCGTCGAATCGCTTGCGGTCCTCCGGACTCTGCAGGCGCTCGCGGTCAGATGGCGCGTCCTCGGCGATCAGATAGGGCATGATCGATCGATACTGCGCGAAGAACGGCTCCATATCCACAACCAGGTCTTTGATGACCCGCAGGCCGCGCATCGGCTCGATGGCGACGCGCTTCCCCGCGTCCTTGATGAGGACCTTGCAGGCGAGCTGGTTGCGGCCGTTGATCATCATCCCATCCGAGCCGCAGACGCCGTGGGCGCACGAGCGGCGGAGCGCCAGTGTGCCGTCGATGTACCACTTGATGTGGTGCAGACCGTCCAGCACGCGTTCGGTCGGATCGGCGGGGACGTCGTACTCTTCCCAGTGGGGCGCCGTATCGCGCTCGGGGTTGAAGCGCTTGATGCGGAAGCGGACCTTCATCGGTGCCGCCGGGCCGGTGGAATTCACGACGAGATGGCGAGCAACTCCCGGACCGACGCCCGGAATCCCCGCAGAGGAGGCGGCCCGTCCAGGGTTTCGTGCGACGCGTATCGCGTGGCACCGCTTTCGGTGTGCACAGTCAGCGTTTCAGCCTCAGGATCAACTACCCACACAGCCTGGCAGCCGGCCCGGAGAAAGTCTGCGATTCTAGCCGCGATCTCCGCTGGCCGATCATCAGGAGATAGGACCTCGATTGCTAGATCGGGCGGTCCAGGGAAGAAGCGGGTCGGAATCGGCGTGGGCAGACGCGCCGTTAACACGACGCTTACATCGGGGGCGCGAACCGTGGGAGGGTCCCTGCTGAGGAT
>JBOGSE010000506.1:0-27285 GCA_050694895.1 bacterium
GGCCGCTCAGGAGAGCGTGGAACTGACGACACTCAAGGTGACCGTGGATAGCGAATCTGATGATCGTGGTTTGCTTGGGATGGATGACAAAATCCAGGCCGGGCCGCTGAGCATGAGGACGCGTATCCAGATTGGGGCCGAAGGTGTTTCGGAGGAAAAGCTCCGTGGGATCGTAAGGTGGGCTGAGCTCCATTCGCCGGTCGCCGACGCTATCTGTCGAGCCGTCCCATCGAGGACGGAAGTTGAAATCCCCTCAACGGAAAGGCGCGCCGGCTAACACCTCGCTGGAGCGGGCCCGGGACGCGTGCGCGTTTGGGCCGGGCGTGGGAACCGCGGGCGGCTCAGCTCGACGTCGTTATGGCGACAGGTGCTCTGAAGGGGTTTAGAAGTGAACGTATGGCGGTTGGTCCCTCATCATGAAGTGCCTCAGCGCGCGGCCAGCTACTTCCGGACGGGCTTCATCGCCCTGGGCTGGGGCGCGATTGGCGATCTTCGGGCGCTCGCGGTACAAAACGCCGCCGAGATCGGCGCACACATTCGGCGCTGCTATCCGGACTTGGGCAACGACACCAGCGGCGGCCGGTCCTTGTGGGCCCTCTATCGAGAAATTGAAGTCGGAGACCTCGTAATCGTCAGGCATCAGAAGATTCGTGGGCGGGTCATGAAGGTCACCGGAGATTACCGCTATGTCGGGCAACCTCTGTCCGAGCTCGGAGACTATCAACACCAGCGCGTCGCAGTGGTAGCTCCGGACCACGATGCCGATTCGCTCTGGAACAGATTGGGTGCCCGTCTCGAGAGTGGCTGGGGTATCCGATGGGCTCTGGTGAAGTGCGGCCAGCTTGACGAGAAGGTGTCGAAGTCGTGAAGCGCCATAACATTGAGGCCTCCTCCTGAGCATACTCGGCGAGTATGCTGGGCGGTGGCAACCAACCCTCAAGGAGGAGACCTCGATGAGATTCTACACACAGCGCCACCTCTACACCTACGGCATCGACCTCCACACTCGGTCGATGAGTATCAAGCGTTTCCGGCCGACGCCCCAAGCTTGGCGTTTTGTAAAGTCATCTTTGGCCCTTTGAGGCCAAAGGTAAGCATAGGCTTCGCGGGCACGGGTGAAGCGCCGGCTGTTAAGGCAGCATGGCCAACCTCCGAGGCACGTTTGACCTTCCGGCCGGAGTATGGTATCGTACAATTGTACATGAGAAGGGGTGCCTGTGGAGCTCGTCGTCGATACGTCGGCCCTGCTCGCGGTGCTCCTCGATGAACCTGAGCGCGCCGCCCTGATTACCCTCACGCAGGGTGCCACGCTGCTGACCCCGGGCTCCGTGCCGTGGGAGGTGGGAAACGGTCTCATCGCGGGGTTCCGCCGGAAGCGCCTCAGCGCCCGGCAGGTTCGGGACGCCTGGACCTCCTTCGAGCGGATCCCTCTGCGGCTCCTGGAGGTCACGGTACCCAAGGCGCTCGGCCTGGCCGAGCAGCTCGGGCTCTACGCCTACGACGCCTACATCATCGAAGCGGCCCGAGCACAGCGGGTTCCGCTGCTGGCTCTGGACGGGCGTCTTCGGACGGCCGCTGCCGAGCTGGGGCTTGAGGTATGGGAGGTCACTTCATGAAGGTCTACACGTATTCCGAGGCGCGGCAGCGTCTCGCTAGCCTACTCGATCAGTCCCGACGCGAGGGGAAGGTCCAGATTCGCCGCCGGGACGGGCAGCTGTTCGTTCTGCAACCGGCCCCCGCACTGGGCTCTCCTCTGGATGTCCCGGGGGTGAAGGCCAAGCTCCGGCCCGGCGAGCTTGGGGATCTGATCCGGGAGGGCCGCGAGAGCGCGAACCGCTTCTGGGGCGACACGCTGCCTTACAGACGCATGCAGCCGACGCGGCCCAAGCGTCGCCGACGGGCTCGATAACTGACTGCGAGGCCGAATCCGTCGGCGGCAGGCCACGCGGCTGATGCGCAACGTTAGGCGGCACCACAAAGGAGGTAGACTATGCCAAGCACGACGAGCGTTGGTCTCAGTTCCGTGGTTGCTCTCTGGCACTATCCCGTCAAATCCATGATGGGAGAAGAGCTGAACGCAGCGGACCTCACGCAACGCGGGCTCCTCGGGGATCGTGCATATGCCCTAGTGGACCGGTCCACTGGGAAGGTCGTGAGCGCCAAGAACCCCCGAAAATGGTCGAAGCTCTTTGACTTCCGGGCCGCATTCGTCGAGGCTCCGCGCAGCGGCCAGAAGATTCCTCCTGTCCGGATCACTCTCCCGAATGGCACCATCGCAACCACCGAGCAGAGCGATCTCGAACAAGCTCTGTCGGACGTGCTCGGCCGCGAGGTGGCACTCGCGACAACGGCACCCGAGACCCCGAGTCTTGAGGAGTACTGGCCGGATCTGGATGGCCTCGCCCATAGGGAAACGGTCACTGACGAGTCCATGCCGGCTGGCACGTTCTTCGATCTTGCCGTCATCCACGTGCTGACGACCGCCACGATCGACCGGCTCCGGGAGCTCTATCCGCAGGGGCGTTTCGAGGTCCGGCGGTTTCGTCCAAACATCGTGGTGGAGCCTGCCTCCGGCGCGAAGGGCTTTGTTGAGAATGACTGGATCGGCCACACGCTCGCCCTCGGGGACGAGGTTCGGCTGAGCATCACGGGCCCCTGCCCCCGCTGCGTGATGACCACACTGCCCCAGGGGGATCTGCCCCGCGATCCGGGCATCCTGCGTACGGCGGCCCAGCACAACCAGGTCAACGTCGGTGTCTATGCCAACGTCGTGCGGGGCGGCACGATCCGTCGTGGTGATCCGGTCAAGCTCGAATAGCGCAAGGCCATGAAACGCCCCTCAGCCGGGGCGTTAGCCGGATGCGCGGAGTTTACCGATGGTTCGAGCACTTGAACTGGCTGACTGGGCCGAGTGGCGTCGGATGCGGTGCGCGCTCTGGCCGCATCACACGTCTGCCGAGCACGAGGTCGAGATGAAGGCCTGGCTGGCTCGGTCGGACGCAGCTGTCGTCGTGTGCCCGCGCGAGTCGGGGGGACTCTGCGGGTTCGCCGAGGTGGGCACGCGTCCATACGCGGACGGCTGTCGGACCAGCCCGGTTGCTTTCCTGGAGGGGTGGTACGTCGATCCGGACGCGCGCAACACCGGTCTCGGGCGCGCCTTGGTCGAGGCCGTCGAGGCCTGGGCGCGTGGCAGAGCGCTCCGGGAGCTGGCGTCCGACGCGTTGCTGGAGAACGTGCAGAGTCAACAAGCCCACGTGCGCCTCGGCTTCGTGGAGGTCGAGCGAACTGTACGATACCGGAAGTCGCTCAGGGATTGTGAGTACCGCGACCAGACCGGCTAACGGCGCGTTGGAGCGGATCGAGTACCTCCCCCAATAAAGTGGACACCCAAACCTAACGATCGAGGGGGGTGTCCAATGCGAGGCGTCAAGCGCTGTCAGGAGTCCACAGGACGGATGAAGAAGCATCGCCACAGCAACGAGTTCAAGGTGGCGGCGCCTGAGCTTGGGCTAGGCGGGCGGATCTTCGCAGAAATGGCTGGCAGGTCCGCAAGTTCTCAAGTCATCGAGCATGTGGTTCGCTGCGTCCACCGGCGATTGTTGCGTGCGCTCGGCTACCACAAAGTCGGCAGATCCTTCTACTTGCAAACTGCTGACCCATATTCTCGTGTCATCAACTTTCAATCGGGCATGTGGAATACCCCCGAGGACGCGAGATTCACGATCAACCTGAACGTCGCGCTGCCCTTCTTTTATGGAGATGCGCCTTGATGCTGCGCGAGATGTCGCTCGCCGACGTTGAGGCCGTCGCAGTACTCGTGCAGAGGGCGCTCGCTGCCGAAGATGAGCGTGAACTCCCTGAGTATTGCGGGTCAGACTCCTATGCAGCTTGGGCTCGCCGTGTGGAAGACGACTCCCAGTGGGCGTTACTGAGGGTAGAGGGCTCTACTGTGGTTGGCGTTTGCCACGGTGCTCCGGAGTGGGACTTCGAGCGGAACGAGCCTGTCCCGGGCGTCGCTCATCTGACTGGCCTGTTCGTCGAGCCGGAGGAGTGGGGTCGGGGGTATGGTCGCGCGCTCGTTCGTGCAGCCTGCGATGTGATGCGCGCGCGGGGCTTTCGCAAGGCGCGACTGTGGGTCGCGGTGGGCAACGAGCGTGCCAGGCGATTGTACAGCTCGGAGGGCTGGCGGGAGACTGGCCGGGCCGGTACTGCGTCGGATGGGCGGGAGCTTGTGGAGTATGAGGCTGCGTTGTGAGCGGGTATCGAACGGGAGTCTGTACGGTCCCGACGGGGCAAGGCGGTACCTCCTGCCAGGCGAGGGTTCGATCGAGCTAGCGTGTCGCCTTGGCGGCCCCCGATCGACTAGAGTACTCTGGAGCGTCCTCCAGGTAGACCACCGCATTGTACCCCAGCAGCTTGAAGAGACGGTTCTGCGCCGACAACAGCATGAGGGGCGTCTGTGGATCGGCATTGAAGTGCTGGTGGACCGTGTTGTGGGGCACGTAGAGCAGGTCGCCCGGGCCGAATTCCCACCGTGTGGGCTCCTTCGCCACGCGAGCCTCGTAGCGCTCCCCGATCTCGGCCTCCACATCCCAGTGCAGGCTGTATCCACGACCAGAGATGACGTAGAGCGCCTCGTCCGCCATATGCCAGTGCTTCGCCGAACGACTTCGTCCTGGAATCTCCTGCTGGTAGACATCGACGCTGAACACGCGCACGTCGGTACGCTCGGGGGATGTGAGCACGCGCACCCGGCCGTCCCGGCTTGTCTCCCATCGCGTGTCGGTAGGTTTGACGACCTTCTTCCGCTCTGTCACACCGGGCGTCCACAGGCGTGACCAGTCCTCCGGCGGCCCGTAGCGGGCTCCGTCCTCGACCGGCCCACCCCTGCCCTGTTGAATGAGGCCCAGGTACATCCAGGCGGCCTTGGCCTTCATGACCAGTGCCACGGCCCGCTGGTTGGGATCAGCGTTGAAGTGCCGGTGCACGGAGTCGTTATGGACCACCACCAGGTCGTCCTTCTCCCAGTCGTACCGCCGGCCGTCATGGATCTCGTAGCCACGGCCTTCCAGAATGTAGAACGTCGCTTCGTTCTGGTGGCCGTGCCCCCGGTTCGATCCACCCGGAAACAGTTCCACAAAATGCATCTGGATGGTCTGCGTCAGGAAGGGGTCATCTCCCGGCCCCAGGATCCACCACGTCCGCGAGTGCTCCGAATCCCCCGAGTGGGCGACGCTTGCATCATCCACCACGGTCCCAGCCGGGCGGACGCGAGGCGCCGCGCGCTGCCGCCGCCGGAATTCCCCGAGACCATAGTGCTCGGAGGTGATACCCCGAACGAACACGCGCCCTTCGATGTCGCCCACCACGCCACCTCCCGGGGAGCGCCGGTGCAGAATGCCTGCGTGAGAGTACTTTATCATGATTGGCCGCGCCTTCGCGCAGACGGCGCCTCAGCGACGCGGCTCAAGAGGGCCGGGTGAGAGTAGGCAAGCTCAGTTCGTGGGCAGGAACCCGAGAATCGCCCACGAAGTCTAGTTCTATTGGCAGAATCCTGTTCGAGGTACCGAACATGATCCAGACCGCCCCGCGTCCGCGGCCGTCGTCACGGCCCTCGCCACGCCTGGTCCCTGCGGTCGAGCGCGCCATCCGCATTCTGCGGCTGCTCGCATCCGATGGAGGGCCGCGGCGGCTTACCGACCTCAGCCGCGCGCTCGCGGTCAGCAAGAGCACGCTCTTCGAACTGCTTGCCACCCTTGAACAGCTGGGCTTTGTGGAACGCGACGGCGAGACGCGCGCTTTCCGCCTGGGCTATGGCGTCCTGGAACTGGGCAATGCGGTGCTGCGGCGGCTCGATCTCCGCCAGGTTGCTCGTCCGTACCTGACGCGATTGCGGGACGCCATCGGGGAAACCGCCGTGTTGCACATGCGGGCCGACCAGGGCGCGCTGATCGTCGATCGGGTGGAGTCGGATCATCAGCTCAAGGTGGTAGCGCCGGTTGGCCATCGGCTTCCCCCGTTTGCCGGCTCGGTGGCCAAGGTCTTCGCGGCCGAGCTTGCCGACAAAGAACTCACCGCGCTCTTGCGGGTCCGCGTTTTGCGCGCGTTCACGCCGCGCTCGATGACGAGCGCGCAGCGATATCGAAAAGAGATCCTGCGTGTTCGCCGTCGCGGTTATGCGGTCGATGATGAAGAGTACCTTCCCGGCGTGTGCGCCGTCTCCGCCCCGGTTCTGGACAGCCGCGGCCGCACCGTGGCCGCGGTAACCATCGTCGGGTCGAGCGTCCGGCTGAGCGAAGCGCGCATGCGGCAGGCGGCCACGGCGGTGCTGGACGCCGCCGCGAGTATTTCCCGGAGGCTGGGCGCGCCGGCGTACACTCGGGCCGCGGCACGGCAGCGGATGCCGGTGGGAGGTTAACGATGCCAAAGACGATGGTCGTCTTGCGCGTCAACGGCGAGTCGCACGAGGTCGCGGTGCCCGTGCACAAGACACTCCTCGAGGTGCTGCGCGAAGAGTTAAACCTGACCGGAACCAAGCACGGCTGTGAGCTCGGGGAATGCGGCACCTGCACGGTGCTCGTTGACGGCGAGCCGTGGCTGTCGTGTCTGACGCTGCCGGTGGAGGTCCAGGATCGGGAGATCACGACGGTCGAGGGCATGGCGCACAACGGTCAGCCCCATCCCCTCCAGGTGACCTTCACCGAACTGGGTGCGGCGCAGTGTGGCTACTGTACCCCGGGTATCTTGCTGGCAGCCATGGCGCTGCTCCGCGAGACTCCCGGGCCCGCTCGCGAGGACATCGCCCAGGCGCTGTCGGGCAACCTCTGCCGCTGCACCGGGTACGTCAAGATCTTCGAGGCCGTCGAACTCGCCGCGCGGCGCATGAATGGAGGCGCGCGATGACCGACGAGTTTGCCGTCATCGGCAAGCCCCTGCCCAAGGTCGATGGAATGGGCAAGTGCATGGGGCAGACGAAATTCGCCGACGATCTGAATCTGCCCCGCATGCTCTCCGGCCGGCTGCTGCGCAGCGTCCACGCCCACGCCCTGATCAAGCGCATCGATACTACCAGGGCTGAGAGGCTCCCGGGGGTACACGCCGTCATCACGGGGAAAGATCTTCCGATCAAGTTCGGCATCCTCCCCGTCAGTCAGGACGAAGAGACGCTGGCCGTAGACAAGGTGCGCTATGTTGGCGATCCGGTGGCTGCGGTCGCCGCCCTCGACGAGGAGACCGCCGAGCGCGCCCTGGAGCTCATCGACGTCGAGTATGAGCCGCTGCCGGCCATCATGTCGATTCAGGACGCCCTCGCGCGCGAGGATGTCCGCATCCACGAGTACGGCGACGGCCCCAACATCCACAAGATGGTGTCACTCGAGTTCGGCGATGTCGAGGAGGGGTTTGCCGAGGCCCACCATGTTCGCGAGGACACGTTTTTCTTCGAAGGCAGCAACCATCTTCCCATGGAACAGCACGCCGCCGTCGCTTCGTACGAGGCCGACGGTAAGCTGACGGTGTGGTCGGCGACGCAGACGCCGCACTACGTGCACCGTGCGCTCGAAAAGGTGTTGGAATATCCCGCGAGCCAGATCCGCGTGATCGCCACGCCGGTCGGCGGCGGCTTCGGGGGCAAGTCGGATCCGTTCTCGCACGAGATCGCGGCGGCCAAGCTCTCGATGCTCACGGGCCGGCCGGTGAAGATCACGTGCACGCGAGAAGAAGTCTTTTACATCCACCGCGGGCGCCACCCGGTGCTCATGTGGGTGAAGACAGGGTTTGCGCGCGACGGACGGATCACGGCCATGCACTTCAAGTCCTTCCTGGACGGTGGCGCCTACGGCAGCTACGGCGTTGCCAGCACCTACTACACCGGGGCGCTGCAGACGACGACGTACACGATTCCCCGCTACAAGTTTGAAGGCCTCAGGGTGTTCACGAACAAGCCGCCGTGCGGCCCCAAGCGCGGGCATGGGACGCCGCAGCCGCGTTATGCCCTCGAGTGCCACCTGGACAAGGTCGCCGCAGAGCTGGGGATCGATCCGGTCGAGCTGCGTCGGCGCAACATGGTCGAGCCGTTCTCCACGACGGTGAACTACCTGCGTATCACCTCCTGTGGGTTGCGGGAGTGCATCGACAAGGTCACCGAGGCCTCCCGCTTCCATGAGAAGCACGGGCGGTTGCCGCACGGCCGAGGTGTAGGATTTGCCGTCAGCGCGTACCTGTGCGGCGCCGGGTTGCCGATCTATTGGAACGACATGCCGCAGTCGGAGGTGCAAATCAAGATCGACCGAGGCGGCGGCGTCACCGTGTACTCGATGGCCATCGACATCGGCCAGGGCTCGGATTCGGTGCTGGTCTTTATCGTGGCCGAGGTGCTGGGCATCGAGCCATCCGACATCAAGCTGGTGACGGCCGACACAGACCTCACCCCCATCGATCTGGGGAGTTACTCCAGCCGTGTCACGTTCATGGCCGGAAACGCCGCTATCGAGGCGGCGCAGAAGCTGCGCGCGACGATTTTCGAGGCGGCCGCGGAGAAGCTGCAAGTACCCGCCGGGCGCCTGATGGCCAGAGCGCGCCGGGTGTACGATCGAGAGAATCCGGCGCACGGGGTGACATGGGTCGAGGCGATTCGCGCCGCGGAAGCGCGCTCTGGGCTGCTCGCTGCGGTGGGCAGCTATCGGGCCCCGAAACTTTCGGGGCCCTACAAGGGCTCGGGTGTAGGCCCGTCCCCCGCCTATTCCTACTCGGCGTCGGTGGTCGAGGTGACCTGCGATCCGCAGACGGGTGCGGTCGTCGTCGATGACGTGTGGATCGCCCACGATGTCGGCCGGTCGATCAGCCCGATTCTGGTGGAAGGACAGGTGGAGGGCAGCGTCTACATGGCCCTCGGCGAGGTGCTGATGGAAGAGCAGACCTTCCGTCGCGGTGTGCACAAGTTCCCGTCGATGCTCGAGTACAAGAGCCCGACCACGCTCGAGACGCCGCGGATGCATTCCTTCATCGTGGAGTCCGTGGATCCCGAGGGACCGTTCGGCGCGAAGGAGGCCGGCCAGGGGCCGTTGCTGCCGGTCATCCCGGCCGTCACGAACGCGGTCGCCGACGCGCTGGGCATTCGCATCGACGAGATCCCGATCACGCCCGAAAAGGTGCTGGCGGCACTTGCCGACCTCCGGAAGGGCGGGCCCGGCCGGGTCGGACCGCGAGAGATCCCGAAGATCAGGTTCAAAGACCCCATTCGGGTGGAACCGCCGCCCGGGTGGCAGAAGCCGGTGGGCGTGCGGCCATGATGCGTCTCCCGCCGTTTGTGTATCTCTCGCCGCGGACGCTCGATGAGGCGACGCGGATGCTCACTGATCACGGGCCCGAGGCGATGGCCGTCGCGGGTGGCACAGACCTCTACCCAAACATGAAGCGCCGGCAGTTCGAGCCTAAGGTGCTGGTGGGTCTGCGCGGGGTGCGAGAGATGCAAGGCATTCACGGCGACGGCCGCATCGGACTGACCGTCGGGGCCGGTACGGTGTTGCGAGACTTCCTCACGCATTCCGCCGTCGCCGGACATTACCCGGCGCTGGCGCGCGCGGCGGGCCTGATCTCGAATCCGCAGATCCGCTACATGGGCACTGTCGGCGGCAACCTGCTGGTCGACACCCGCTGCAATTACTACAACATGCCCTACTGGTGGCGGAGATCCATCCACTTCTGCATGAAGAAGGACGGCGACATCTGCTGGGTGGCTCCCGGCGGCACGCGCTGCTGGGCCATTTCGTCCTCGGATCTGGCGCCGGTCGCCATCGCGATGGACGCGCACGTGCGCCTGCGGAGCGTGAGGGGTGAGCGACGCATCCCGGCCCGCGACTTGTATCACGACGACGGGATCGAGTATTTGGGAAAGACACCCGACGAGCTGCTCGTGGACGTGAGCGTCCCGCCCGCCGACGGGTTGCGCGCAACATACTGGAAGCTCCGCCGCCGCGGCGCGATTGATTTTCCGATCCTCGGGGTCGCCGCCGCCGTGCGGCTCGCGGCCGATGGGACGTGCACCCATGCGCGGGTCGTGCTCGGCGCGGTCGCGTCGGTGCCTTTTGAGGCCACGGCCGCCGAAGCCGTGCTTGTCGGTGAGCGACTCACCCCCGATGTGATCGAGCAGGCGGCCCAGGCGGCGTTCACGCCAGCCAAGCCCCTCGACAACACCGACCTGACGCTCCACTACCGCAAGCAGATGGTCAGGGTCTACGTCACCCGCGCCCTGAAGGAACTGGCCGGCCTGCCCGCTGAAGAGCCTCCTACCCACGCATGAGCGAATGCGGCAACGTGTGAGGGAGCGGACACGATGAGCGCACGGGCGGTGCCCGCGGAGGTCCCGTTCTTCGACCGCGCGCTCGAAGCTCTCGACCGCCCGGCCCTGCAGCGCCTGCAGATGGACCGGCTTCGCCCTCTGCTGGCAGAGGTCGCCGCGAACAACGCCTTTTACCGGCACAAGTGGCAGACCGCGGGTATTGGCACTCCGCCCGTGCTGCGCGCGCCCGGGGAGCTCGCCCGGCTGCCCTTTACAAGGAAGCAAGAACTCGTCGACGACCAGGAGCATCACCCGCCGTTCGGCACTGATCTGACCTATCCACTGGAGCGCTACACGCGATTTCACATGACCTCGGGCACCACCGGTCGTCCCCTGCGGTGGCTCGACACAGCCGAATCATGGGACTGGTGGATCCGGTGCTGGACATTCCTCTACCACGCCGCAGGGGTTGGCTCCCAAGACCGTATCTTCTTTGCCTTCTCCTTCGGCCCGTTCATTGGATTCTGGGCGGGCTTCGATGCGGCCGCGCGCCTGGGTGCCCTCTGCCTGCCCGGAGGCGGCCAGGACTCGCTCCTGCGTCTCAAGACGATCGTCGAGGCGGGGGCGACCGTGCTGGTGTGCACGCCGTCCTACGCCCTGCGCCTGGCTCAGGTCGCGCGCGAGGGGGGCCTTGACCCGACGGCGATGCCGATCCGCGTGACGATACACGCGGGGGAGCCGGGCGCGAATATCCCGGGCACAAAACGCCGCCTCGAGGAGGTCTGGGGCGCACGCTGCTACGACCACTGCGGCCTGACCGAAGTGGGCGCGGTCGGCTTCGAGTGCGTGGCGCAGCCGGGTGGCCTGCACGTGAACGAGAGCGAGTTCATCATTGAGGTGATCGATCCCGCCACAGGCGTGCCGGCGCCGAGCGGAGAAGGCGAGCTCGTCCTGACGAATCTGGGCCGAAGGGGATCGCCCGTCATTCGCTACCGCACAGGTGATCTCGTACGGCTCAACACCGCACCGTGCGCGTGCGGCCGTACCTTCGCCCGACTCGACGGGGGCATCCTCGGCCGCGTGGACGACATGGTCATCGTCCGCGGCGTGAATGTCTTCCCAGCCGCCATCGAGGACATCGTGCGCAGGTATCCCGTCGTCGATGAATTTCGAATCGAGGTATTCGAACGAGACGCAATGCGCGAGATCCGCATTCTACTGGAGATCAATGACGGGGTCTATGGCCCAGATGTCCGCGATCAGACAGTGGCGGCCATCGCCGAGGGCGTCAGGACCAGTGTCGGCCTCCGGGTGGACACGGGCGCAGTTCCGGCAGGCACGCTCCCTCGGTTCGAGCTGAAGGCAAAGCGCCTGATCAGGATAGAGAACACGGCGACACCACCACAAGGAGGCTAGGGATGCAACCAGCACCGGAATTGCGCGCGATCATCAACGCCTGGTTTGAATCCGTTGCCAAAGGCGACGCCTCGTGGGCGGACCGGCACATCTCTCGGGAGGCCGGCGTGCGTCTCATTGGCACAGATCCCACCGAATGGTTGAATGGCGCGAAGGTGGCTGAGTTCCTGAAGGAAGAGGCGAAGGCCATGGGCGGTGTCGTCAAGGTTGCGCTTGGGGAGACGGAGGCGTACCGGGAAGGCTCCATCGGCTGGGGGGTGGCGCGTCCCACGCTCACGCTGCCGAACGGGAAACGTGTTCTTCCTCGCTGGAGTGCCGTATTTCACCAAGAAGATGGTGAGTGGAAGCTGGTGCAACTCCATGCATCCGTCGGTATCCCCAACGAACAACTACTGGAAATGGAGACCTCCGGTTGACACACCGGGGCGCAGGCAATCGCGGTCGCACCCAGCGGGGGGATCTCAAAATGGAAGCGTTACCCCACCAGCGACTCTCACAGAAGGAGCTCGAGGACGTTCGAAAACCCTATGTCGACCTCATCGGGTTTGTCCCACCGCGCATCGAGGCCCGGACGGATCTGCTGTCCCGGCTCGATCCCGAAGGTCTCCGGCTGCAGGAGGAGACGCGCCGGCACTTCATGTTCCCCTCGTGCTTCGATACCAAGACCGCGCAGCTCATGTTGTTCGGGATGCTCCTGATGACGCTCCAAGACGCGGCCAAGCTCCACGCCACCGCCGCCCGCCGCGCGGGCGCCACGTGGGAGGAGCTGAACGGCGTTGTGGGCCTGGCGTTCTTGTTCCGCGGGCTGTCGGCGGCCAACGTCGGCGCTCAGGTGCTGCAGGAGGTCGCGTCCGCTGAACAGTCCGATGGAGGTCGGCGATGAGCGCTCCCCAGGCGCCGGTCGGGCAGCTCGCTCACGTTGAGATCCTCACGCCACGCCTGGATGAGTCGCTGTGGTTCTTTCGCGACGTGCTGGGCCTCGAGGAGAGCGCGCGTGAGGGGAGATCGATCTATCTGCGCGCCTATGAGGATTTCTACCACCACACCCTTCGGCTCACGGAGGCGGCCGGCCCGGGACTGGGGCACGTGGCCTGGCGCGCGGCGTCGGAAGCCGCGCTCGAGTCGCTGGCAGGTCGGTTGGACGCCGCGGGGCTCGGGAGGGGCTGGAGCCCCGGGGATCTCGGGCACGGGGCTGCGTATCGTTTCGACACCCCTGATGGGCATCCCATGGAAGTGCTGTGGGACGTGGAGTACTATCAGGCGCCCCCAGAGAAGCGGAGCCCGCTACGCAATCGACCGCAGAAGCGCCCGCTGCGTGGCGTGCCGGTGCGCCGCCTGGATCATGTCAACCTCATGGCGCGCAGCGTCCCCGAGGTGCGAGAGTTCCTCCAACAGGTGCTCGGGTTCCGGCTGCGCGAGCAGAAGGTTGGGGAGGGTGGAGTCGAGGTGGGCGCGTGGCTGAGCGTGAGCCCGATGGTGCACGAGATCGCGGTCATGCGCGATGCGACCGGCGCGTCGGGGAGGTTTCATCACGTCGCGTACTGGTACGGGTGCGCGCAGCATCTCATCGATACGGCCGACATCTGCGCGGACTACGGGATCAGGATCGAGGCCGGACCCGGCAAGCACGGTGTCACGCAAGGCATGTTCCTGTACCTCTTCGAGCCCGGCGGCAGCAGGGTCGAGCTGTTCGGCGATGCGGGCTACCAGATCTTCGATCCCGAATGGAAGACCGTGGTGTGGGACGTCGCGAATGAGTCAGATCTCGAAAAGAGCAGCATCTGGTTTGGCGGCAGGCTGCCCGAGACCTTCTATACGTACGGCACGCCGTCGCGTCAGGCGGCCGGGCAACTGCGCGCGTAGGCTGCCTTGCCGGCATGAGGTGAAGTGGTCATGACGCTGCCAGCGATGTCCGCGGGTGGACAGATCGGCGAGAACGAGCGCTATCAGGCGCTCATGGAGATCATTCGCAGCCGCTATACCTGCCGGGCGTTCGCGCCTTACGTCGTCCCCCGCGAGCACTACGGGCTCATTCTGGAAGCCGCCCGCCACGCGCCGTCGGGCGCCAACTCTCAGCCGTGGCACTTTGTCGTCGTCACAGACCCCAAGATCAAAGAGCAGCTCGGCGACCGGTTCGTCGAGGAGCAACTCCGCCGCGCGCGGCTGGGGATGAAATTCCCCACGCCCAACTACAGGGGCATGAAGACCGCGCCCGGGCTCATCGTCGTGGCCGCCGACTTTCGCTTCGTACGCGCCTTCCCCATTCTCAACGACGGGTCGGCGCTGGACCGGCTGTATCAGCAGAACGCCGAACGCATCCTCCTGCAGAGCGTGGCCGCCGCGACGATGGTGGCGCACCTGGCGGCCGCGGCGCTTGGCTATGGCGTCTGGTGGGTGACGGCCATCGGTCAGGAGGAGATTCAGAAGGAGCTCAAGCCCGTCCTCGGCGTGCCCGACGAACTGTCGCTGATCGACATCATGTGCTTCGGTCCGCCGGCCCAGCCACCGTACAAGCGGTGGAAAAAGCCGCTCGATCAGATCATGCACTGGGGCCGTTTTGATAACAGCCACTTCCTGACCGGCGCGCAGATCGACGAGTGGATCAAGAACGAGCGCGCCAGGGTCATGTACAGGGATGAGTCGAGGGTTGACTGATCGGGACGGCGAAGAGGCCGATGGCCGTACGGCGAGATGCAGCTATCGGTGATCCGAAACACAGTTCGGCGGAGGGATGAGCGATGAAGAAATGGCTCGCGTTGAGCATCGCAGGCGTGCTGGCTTGGTTGGTGGTGGCCACAGGGTCGAGCGAGGCGCAGGCTCCCTCGACCATCAAGATCGGGGCCGTCGTTCCGCTGACCGGACGCTTCGGCTCGGGTGGGGCGCAGGTGAAGGCCGGGTACGAGTTCGCCGTCGAGGACATCAACCGGGCGGGCGGGGTGTTGGTCAAGGAGTTTGGCAAGAAGATCCCGTTCGAGCTCGTGTTGCTGGATGACGAGTCGGACGCGGTAAAGACCGTCGCCCGGCTAGAGACGCTCCTGTCCGCCCATCAGGTCGTCGCGTACCTGGGCGGGTTTGGCAGCGACCTGCACGCGGCGGCCGCGTCCATTGCCGAGAAGAACCAGGTGCCGTACCTGGGCGTGGCGTTCGCCCTGCACAAGATCCACCAGCAGCGCTTCAAGTATCTCTTCAGCCCCTTCGAGAAGTCACCGGACATCAGCAAGGAGACCTATCTCTTCTTGAACGCCTCGCTGCCGGATGCCCAGCGGCCCAAGCGTGTCGCCATCTTCAAGGAGCGGACCGACTGGGGCGACGAAATTGGCGGCCTGTGGGCCACACGCGCGAAGGAGTTCGGCTATTCCGCCGCGGCGGTGGAGGAGTACGCCGTTGGCTCGCGCGATCTCTCGGACATAATTCTGAGAGCCAAAGCCGCGAACGCCGAGGCCGTGTTCGGCGTCCCGACGCCGCCGGACGGCTTTACCATGATCCGGCAGATGAAGCAGCTGGCCTTCAACGCCAAGATGTACCTGCTCATCCGCGCCTCTGACACCGTGACCTGGTCCCAGAACCTTGGCAAAGACGGCGACTTCGTCATGCTGGCGCCCGGCTGGCACAACAGCATGCGCTACCCCGGCGTGAGAGAGCTCAACGAGAAGCATCAGCGGGCCTTCGGCCGCCCCGCCGATGTCATCACGGGGCCCGCCTACGCCAGCGTCCAGATCCTCGCCGATGCCATCACGCGGGCGGGCTCCCTCGATCGGGCGAAGATCCGTGACGCCATTGCCACGGCGAATCTGACGACGGTCGCCGGCCAAATCCGGTTCCGTGCCGACGGCACCGGCATCGTCCCGGTGGTGTTCCTGCAGTGGCAGCGCGGCCGGCAAGAGCTGGTCTGGCCCAAGGAGTTCGCCACGGCGCCGTTCCAATATCCGGCGTTGCCGTGGGACCAGCGCTAGACTCGTTGAGGCCGGCTGCGGGTGGAGAAGATCGTTACGCGAGGGTTGAGCAAGGTCTTCCCCACCCGCTATGGACCGATCAGCGCCGTCCAGGATCTCGACCTCGTCATTCGTGAGGGCGAGTTTTTCGTGCTCCTTGGACCCTCGGGATGCGGCAAGACAACGCTCTTGCGGATCATGGCCGGACTGGAGCGCCACACCTCTGGCGAGATCGCTATCGCGAGGACGAATGCCGGGAAGCCGCTTACAGCCATGGTGTTCCAGGAAGACTCGATTTTCCCGTGGATGACCGTTGAGGCGAACATCGGCTACGGTCTGCGCATGCAGGGCGTCTCGCCAGGCCGCTATGAGCGAACGGTGAGAGAGTACCTCGACAAGGTCGGGCTCGTCAGGTTCGCGGAGGCCTATCCGTTTCAGCTCTCCGGCGGCATGAAGCAGCGCGTGAGCGTTGCGAGGGCGTTCGCGGCCGACCCCGAGGTCCTCTTGATGGACGAGCCGTTTGGGCAGCTCGACGAACAAACGCGACTGCTGCTCCAGGGCGAGCTCATCAAGATCTGGGAGGAGAACCGGAAGACGGTGGTGTTCATCACCCACAGTATCGACGAAGCCGTCGTGCTGGCCGACCGCATCCTCCTGATGACCAGCGCGCCCGGGCAGGTCAAAGCCATCGTCGAGGTGCCGTTTGCGCGGCCGCGTCAGCCTTATGAGACGCGGGCCGATCCCAGGTACGGCCCGCTGACCCAGCACCTGTGGGAGCTCCTGCGGGACGAGGTCTCCAAGGCGAAGGCACAGGAGGTGCGATGACCATGTCCGAGATACGCGAGCGGGTGATGACGCCTGCGCCGCTGGTGCCCTCCAGTTGGCTCATCACCGTGGGTGAGCAAGCCCTCTCGATCCTCTCGCCGCTCCTGCTCATTTTCACCTGGGAAATCCTCGTAAGAGTTCAGGTGCTGGACTGGCGGTTCTTCCCTGCACCCTCCTCGATCCTGGGGACCTTTGCCGCGCTGGTGTCTTCCGGCGAACTGCTTCTGCATGTCACAGCGAGCTTGAAGCGGGTGTTGCTGGGATTTGTTGTCGGGGCGGTTCCCGGCCTCGGTCTCGGCCTTGCCATGGGCCTTTCCCGTTGGGTCCGGGCGGCCCTAAACCCCATGATCGCGGCCACCTATCCCATTCCGAAGAGCGCGATCGTGCCCCTCGTGATGCTCATCTTTGGTCTCGGCGAGGCTTCCAAGGTCGCGCTCGTCGCGATCGGAGTCTTCTATCTTGTCCTCATCAATACCATGGCGGGCGTGATGAACATCCAGCGCATCTACGTGGAGGCCGCGCGCAACTTCGGAGCTGATCGCCTTGGACTCTTCCGCACCGTCGCGCTCCCCGGCGCCCTCCCGCTGATCTTCACCGGTCTGCGTCTGGGCATGGGGATCGGACTCATCCTGATCGTGATCGCCGAGATGGTCGGCGCCCGGAGTGGCATCGGGTACATGATCTGGCAGGCCTGGCAGATCTTCGCGGTCGAGCGGATGTACGTCGGCCTCGTGGTGATCGCCATCCTCGGCTGGCTGACCTCGCTGATTCTCGACGGCGTCGAGCGGCTGCTCGTCCCGTGGAAGCCCCGAGGGTAAGAGCGCATGGAACAGATCGACATCTCGGCCCACATCCTCCCCAAGCGCTACTTCGATTTGCTGCTGGGCACGGGGCAGGGCTTCTACATCAAGAAGCGGGTGTCGGGCGTTCCCACCCTGGTAGACCTGGATGTCCGCTTCCGCATCATGGATGGCTTTCCGGGCTATACTCAGGTGCTGAGTCTGGCGCTCCCGGCCATCGAAGACGCGGCTCCCGCGGACAAGAGCGCCGAGCTCGCCCGCGTGGCGAACGACGAGCTGGCGGGGCTCGTGGCGAAGTTCCCGGATCGATTTCCCGCCGCCGTGGCCGGGCTGCCGCTCAATGACATTGACGCGACGATTCGTGAGCTCGACCGCGCCGTGCGCGACCTGGGACTTCGCGGCGTTCAGATCTACACGCACGTCAACGGCAAACCCCTCGACCACCCTGACCTGCTACCGGTGTTCGACGCGATTGCGGCGCTCGATGTCCCAATCTGGCTTCACCCCTCGCGGGGACCGGCCACGCCCGACTATCCGACAGCGACGAAGTCTCTCTATGAGATCTGGCATGTGTTCGGATGGCCCTTCGAGACGACGATCGCGATGTCCCACATGATCTTTGGCGGGCTCTTCGACCGCTTCCCAAACCTCAAGGTCATCACACATCACCTCGGCGGCACGGTGCCCTTTCTTGAGTCTCGGATCAAGGGCGCATACGACCAGTTCGGTGCCCGAACCGCCGACGAAGACTACGGCGCGCTGCTCCGGAGGATGAAGAAGCACCCGCATGACTACTACAGGATGTTCTACGCCGACACGGCCCTCTATGGCTCGGTGCCGGCGGTGGAGTGTGGACTGGCGTTCTTCGGCGCGGAGCACGTGTTGTTCGGCAGCGACATGCCGTTCGATGCGGAGGGCGGAGCGCGGTACATTCGTGAGACACTCCGGACGATCGATGGTGTCACGGCGTCGCCGATGGACAAGCGGCGAATCCTTCGCGCGAACGCGATCGGGCTCTTGCGGCTCGATGAAAAGGTGAGGTGAGGTCCATGTGGCGCCCCAAGCCAGCCCTGCTGTTGTATGCTGTCGTGCTTGTGCTTGCGGTAATCACAGCGCCGGCCAGCGGACAGGCCGTGCTGCGGCTCGGAGTCGTGGCGTCGGTCAGCGACGCCGGCTTCTTCGTGGCCCAGGAGAAGCGCTACTTTGCGGAGGAGGGCCTGGCGGTAGAGTTCATCCCCTTCCAGACGGCGGCGCTGATGGTCGCCCCGCTCGGCGTAGGACAACTCGACGCGGGGGGAGGAGCGGTCAGCGCGGGATTGTTCAATGCTCTCGCGCGCGGCATCGACCTCCGGATCGTCGCGGACAAAGGCACGATCCGCACGGGCCAGAGCTACGAAGGGCTGGTGATCCGGAAAGACCTGGTGGACGGCGGCCGGTACAGGGGCCCGGCAGACCTCCGCGGGCTGCGCATCGCGCTTCCGGGCCGCGGAATCTCCCCGCAGGTCACCCTGTGGTTGTTCGCCCGTCAGGGCAATCTCAACATGGAGGACATCCAGCTCGTCATCATGCCGTTCGCTGACATGCCGGTGGCCATGGGCAACCGCGCCATCGATGGGGCTATTCTCATCGAACCCTTCAAGACGCTGGCCGTCGAGGAGAAGGTCGGTGTGTTGGTCGACACGGCTGACAAGGTGTATCCGGATCACCAGGTCGCGGTCGTGCTGTATTCACCGGCGATGCGGCGGGAGAAGGTCGACCTCGGGCGCAAGTTCATGCTGGCGTATCTGCGGGCGGTCCGGGACTACAACGATGCCTTCGGCAAGAAGCAGGCGCAAAAGAGGCAAGACGTCATTGCCGCCTTCGCCAAGCACACGCCGGTGAAAGACCCCTCCCTGTACGAGAAGATGGTCATGCCGTATCTTAATCCCAATGGCGCGGTCAACCGTGTGAGTCTGCGCTTCGATCAGGACTGGTATGCGCAGCAAGGCTTCGTCCAACAGAAAGTGAACCTCAGTCTGGTGGTCGACGATCGCTTTGTGCTTCACGCCCTGGAGAAACTCGGAAGATACCAGTAGCATTGGACGGCACCGCGGCAACCGAGGGCGCGCTGCTCGAAGTGCGGGGACTGACCAGGTCCTTCGGCGGGCTGGCCGCTGTACGGGACCTGAGCTTTTCGGTTGGTGAGGGCGAGATCCTCGGGCTCATCGGTCCAAACGGGTCAGGCAAGACCACCGCGTTCAACCTGATCACCGGCTTGCTTGTGCCCGACGCCGGAGAGATACGGCTGGGCGGTGAGAAGATCACGGGGTTCCGCCCCCACGCCATCTGCGCGCGCGGCCTTGTCCGGACGTTCCAGCTCGTCAGACCCTTTGCCCACCTGTCTGCCCTCCAGAACGTCATGGTCGGCCGCATCTATGGCAGTCATCGCGCGGGGGATCTTCAGACCGCTTCTCGGGAGGCCGCAGAGGTGATGGCGTTCGTCGGCCTGACCGGCAAAGAGCAGATCCCCGCACGGCGGCTCACCCTCGTGGACCGCAAGCGTGTGGAGCTCGCACGGGCGCTGGCGACCCGGCCGCGTGTGTTGCTGCTCGACGAACTCATGGCCGGGCTGAATCCGCAAGAGGTGTCGGCCGCCGTCGGGTTGATCCGAAGCATCCGGCAGGCCGGCATCGCGGTCATCATGATCGAGCACATCGTCAAAGCCGTGCTCGGACTCTCGGACCGCGTGGTGGTGCTCAATGCCGGGCAGGCGATCGCAGAAGGACCGCCCGGCGCGATTGCCGCTGACCGCCGTGTGATCGAAGCGTACCTCGGCGAGGCCGGGCATGCTTGAGGCGCACGGCCTGGACGTGTTCTACGGCGATCTCCAGGCATTGTGGCAGGTGACCGTGCGCGTCGAGGCCCAGGAGATCGTCGCGCTGATCGGTCCAAACGGCGCGGGCAAGACCACGCTGCTGCGGGCCATCGCGGGCCTGCAGCCTCTGACCTCCGGCGAGATCACGTTCGAGGGACGCGCGCTGCATCACAAGGCCGCTCACCGCATCGTCGAGGAGGGGATCGCGCTCGTCCCCGAAGGGCGCCGGCTCTTCGCCGGCATGAGCGTGCTCGAAAATCTCCAGTTGGGGGCGTTTGGGCGGAGGGCCCGGCAGCAGCGCGATGAGGCGCTTGGCTGGGTCTTCGAGGTCTTTCCGGTTCTTGCCGAGCGGCAGCATCAGGCCGCCGGCACGATGAGCGGCGGAGAGCAGCAGATGCTCGCCATCGGCCGCGCCCTGATGGCCCGCCCCCGGCTCCTCTTGCTCGATGAGCCATCGCTCGGACTGGCGCCCATCGCGGCGCGACGCATCTTCGACGTGATCCGCCTGATCAACGCCGAGCGGAGAGTCAGCGTCCTGCTCGTCGAGCAAAACGTGAAAGCCGCCCTCGAGCTCTCGCACCGCGCCTATCTGGCCCAGAGCGGGCGCATCGTCGGGCACGGATCCGCGGCCGACCTGCTGGCGGATGAGCGCGTGAAGAGCGCCTACCTGGACTTTCTCTCCGCATCGGGATGACCGCGCAGTTCGTCGCGCAGAACCTCATCTTCGGGCTGCTCACCGGCGCGCTCTACGGCCTGGCCGCGGCGGGCCTCTCGCTGGTCTTCGGCGTGCTGCGGGTCCTCAATGTCGCGCACGGCGAGCTCGTGATGATCGGCGGCTATGCAAGCTTCTGGCTGTTCGCGGTCTACGGGCTCGACCCGTTTCTTTCGCTCTCCTTGACGGTGCCGCTGATGTTTCTCGTCGGGTTGGGGCTTCACCAGGGACTCTTTTCTCGTGTCCAGACTCTCGAGGAAGAGCCCCGGATCAAGAATTCGTTGCTTATCGGGTTTGGCCTGAGTCTGGCGCTGCACAACCTGGCAATCCGGCTCTGGACCGCCGATGACCGCTCGATCTCGACGGCTTACTCCGGCGCGACGCTGACGCTTGGTGGCCTCGTGTTCCCGCTGGTCAGACTCGGGGCGCTGGCCGTGGCGTTCGTCGCGATCTTCGCCCTCCATCTGTTTCTCCGCCGCACGTATGCGGGCCAGGCGATCCGGGCCACCGCCGAGGACTGGGAAGCGGCGTCGCTGATGGGCATCGACATCAGGCGCACGTACCTGCTCGCCTTTGCCTTGGGCAGCGCGCTCGCGGGGACCGCCGGCGCGCTGGTGAGCGTGGGCTACTCCGTCAATCCCTCGATCGGTCTGGAATGGACCTTGAAGGCGTTGATCGTCGTCGTACTGGCGGGATTGGGCAGCATGCCCGGCACATTCCTGGGCGGGCTGCTGCTCGGTCTCGCCGAGTCGGCCAGCGCGTTGCTCATCGGCGGCGCGTATCGGGAAGTCGTAGCGCTGGTCATCTTCCTGCTGGTGCTGATGGTCCGGCCGCAGGGGTTGTTCGGCCGATGAAAACGATGGCGCTCGCGCTTGCATTCTTGATCGCGGGGCTGGCGCTCCTGCCGGCACTTACGCAGCGCACCGATGTGCTCAATCTTGCGTTCCTCTTCCTTCTCTATATTGTGCTGGCGCAGTCATGGAACGCCCTGGCGGGGTTCGCCGGACAGATCAACCTGGGGCACGCCGCGTTCTTCGGCATCGGCGCATTCGTGATGCGCCATCTCTGGATCGCGGGCGTGCATCCGTATCTCGCGCTCCTCGCCGGCGGCGTGTGCGCGCTGCTCGGCGGTCTGGTGATCGGGGTTCCGGCGTTTCGCCTGCGCGGCGCCTATTTTGCGATTGGCACGCTGGGGCTCGCCGAAATCCTCAGGATCACCGTGGGCAACGCGCTTCCCGTGGTGTCGACGCTCCCCGCGTCCTTTATCGCCGGCTACGACCTCGCGCACCGGTACTACCTGGCCCTCGCGCTGGCCGTCGCCACCGTGGCGGTGCTCGCCCTCCTCGCGCGCTCACGCCTGGGCCTCGGGATGCTGGCCCTGCGCGACGATGAGGACGCGGCTGAAGCGACGGGCGTCGATACCCTCAAGCACAAACTGATCGCGCTCGTGGTCAGCACCGGGTTTGCGGGCCTCGCCGGCGGGTTGTTCGCGTTCTATCACGTGAGCTACTACCATCAGCTCCCCTTCTCACCGGCCTGGACGTTCGATGCGCTGCTCGTCGCGTTCGTCGGCGGCGTCGGGACACTGATCGGCCCGGTCATCGGAGCGGTGTTCTACGTGCTCTTGAAAGAGGTGCTCGCCCAGTCGCTGGTCGAACTGCACCTCCTGGTCTTCGGGGTGCTCTTCATTCTGGTGGTGTTGGCGCTGCCGGGCGGCCTCGTCGAGGTCGCGGCACGCCTGCCGCGCCCCGGCCGATTGCGGGCGCCTCGAGGAGATGCCGGAGCCGGGCGTTGACCCCGCATGTTCCCGGTGGTCTTGACGTTGACTGACCGTTTAGTTAGGGTACAGACATAGAGGGGCACCCCTTACCGACCCCCTTCGGAGGACCGCTGATGCCCGTTCAAACCGAGGAGGGCCTGCAGGACCGGATCAGGAATGGCCGCCTGGTCGAGGGGCCCGAGTACGCTACCGAGATGTACCTCGAGGGCCTCAAGCGAACGCTGATTGTCTCGGCCGACACGGAGATCATCAGTGCCCCCGCCTACCTCCGCGCCGCGCGCGCGGCTCCCAGCATCAACTCGTACATCTCCGCCATGGGCATCATCCAGGACGAGCTGGGTCACGCCCACATCGCGTTCCGGATGCTGCGAGACCTCGGTGTGGACACCGATGCCCTGATCTACGAACGCGACCCGAAGGCGTTCAAGTATCCCTACGCGTTCGACGTTCCCATCGACACCTGGGCCGAGCTGGTCGTGGCGAACGCCTTCTACGATCGGGCCGGGTTCCTGCTCCTTGGAGACATCTACCGTCACACGAGTTACGGCCCGTGGAAGCGCGCGCTCGCCAAGGTAGACAGGGAGGAGAACTTTCACCTCCGGCACGGCGAGAAATGGATGCACATCATCGCTCAGGAGCCCGGCGGCCGAGAAGAACTGCAGCGCGCCGTGGACTGGATGTTCCTGCTCACCGTCGAGTGGTTCGGGCTGCCCGACCATCTCAAGAAGCACACAGAGCAGATCGGCTATCGCCTGAAGGGGTACACCAACGATCAACTGCGTCAGCAGTGGATGTCCACGGCGGTGCCGTTGTGCGAAGGGTTGGGGCTTGCGGTGCCCGCACGCTTCGATCCCGAGCGCCGGGAGTACCAGGTGACGTGCGCATTTCCCTCGCGGTTCGATGCGGCGGCCAAGCGCTGGCTGACCGAAGAGGGCACCATCACCTGGGACGACATCTTGGTCCGGTGGCGTCAGCGCGGTCCGTACAACGACGCGTTCGTGGGGGAGTTGCAGCGGGGATACCGGCAGCTCTCGCGGAGGATTGACGCGTGACGATCGACGCGGTCACCTCAGCCCTTCGGGAGGTCCTCGATCCGGAATATCCGATCAGTATTGTCGACATGGGTCTGGTCCGCGGCGTGGCGGTCGAAGGATCCACGCTGCGGGTGAGGCTGACCTACACATCGATGGGTTGCCCGTGCATGGACATGATCCAGGACGACATCCGGGAGCGGCTGCTACGGTTACCGGGGGTCGACCGTGTCGAGATCCAGGTCGTGTGGGAACCGTGGTCACGGCAGCACATCAGCGAAGAGGGCTGGCGGCGGCTGGGACGCGTCGGCGTGGTGTAGCGTGTGAGGCGCAACGAAGAGATCTACGAGGTCTTTGCCGCCCGGACCGAGCGTATGGAGCCGTTGAGGAACGTCGGAGCCGTGCGCGCCACGAATTCCCGCGAGGCCGCGGTCTTCGCACACACCCTGTACGACGAGTGGCGCTGGCGCGAGATGTTTGTCGTTCCACGTAGTGCGTTGATGCACGTCATCCGGCCGGCCTGAGGTCGTCTCCATGCCGCGCTATCTCGTGCTGGCCCGACGCGAATACACCGAGGCGCTGACCTATCAGGGACTGCTCGACGCCGGCGCCGGGCAGGACCCCGCACACCTGGTCAGGGAGCGCCTCGGGAACGGTTGGCTTGAGGTGGTTCTCGCCCCTGACCACGCGGTGCACTGGGTATTGGGGCCCGACCGAGAACCGGAGGCGGCAGTGTGAGCCAGAGCGATGTCGGTCTCGCCAACGCCAGGGCGCTTGCGGCGCTGGTGAATCTGATCGCGGTGCTCGCCGACACGAAGTACTTCCTGGGCCGCCGCGTCTCAGAATGGACAACGGGGGCGCCGTCGCTGGAGGCCGCGGTGGCATCCGCGGCCATCGCCCAGGAAGATCTGGGGCATTCGCGGGCGATCTATCCACTGTTGGAGGAACTCCCCTGGCCCGGACGGCCCCTGCCGCTGGAGCGCGAGCGGGACCGCGCCCGGCGCTACGCGGTGGGTTTTCTCGATACCGAGTTTCCGACCTGGTCGCATGTGGTCGCCGCCTGCGCGCTCATCGACACCGCGATCAACACCATGTTCGAGGCGCTGGTGGACGCTCCGTACGACGCGCTCGCGAGCCGGGTGCGCCGCGCACTGGAAGAGGAACGCTTCCACATGGGCTACGCCGAGAGCCTGGTGCGCCAGATCAGAACGTATGAGGCCGGGACCGCGGCTCTGCAGGCCCGGGTCGACGAGCTCCTCCCCGAGATGCTCTGCTGGTTTGGTCCGCGGGGTGAGGTCGGCGTCGACGTCTTGAAGGCGGAAGGGCTGCTCAGCAGAAACAACGAGGAGCTGCGGCAGCATTACCTGGGGCGCGTCGCGCCGCTGTTGCTGGAGGAGGGCATCCGGCTCCCCGTACGTTGGAATCTGGGAGACTGCCGCTGGGAGTATGACGATCTACCATGGGCTCGCTGGGACCCCCTGCAACGCCGCCTGAACAGACACCCGGCGGCGTAACCGCGGTGCGCTGCCCATGGTGCGGCTCGGAAGACACCGAGCGCATCGCGGTGGCCGGTCCGCAGCTGATGTCCGAGCAGTACATGTGCCACGCATGCCACAGCCCGTTCGAGCGGATTCGCCGATGAAGGGTACCTGAGCGAAGCGAAAGTTCTCTCGCACAGCGAATCGCGCTCGACACCTAAATAGAGGAAGGTGACCCGATGGCGCTCTTGATGATCAACGGTGAACCCGTGGCGGCCAAGTCCGGGCAGCAGATGTCCATCACGAACCCCGCCAACGAAGAGATTGTCGACAGCGTCCCGAAGGCCGGCCCCGAAGATGTCGACGCCGCCGTGGCCGCCGCCTGCAGGGCGTTTAATGGGTGGTCGCGGACCGACCCCGACGAGCGCGCGCGGCTGATCCGCGAGGGCCTGGCGAAGGTGCGCGCGCACCAGCAGGAGATCGCTGAGGTGCTGGTGCGGGAGCAGGGCAAACCCATGCACGAGGCTTCCGGCGAGATCCATCACTTTGTCCACGGCATGGAGTTCTACGCCGACATGGCGAGCAAACTCCGCGGCGCGCACGCACCGCTGCCGTCGACGCTTGGCAAGAGCTATGGCCTGGTCCTGCGGCGGCCCGTCGGGGTCTGCGCGGCTATCGTGCCGTGGAACTTTCCCCTCACCCTGATGGGAACCAAGATCGGTCCGGCGCTGGTGGCCGGCAACACCGTGGTCGTGAAGCCGGCGAGCACGACGCCGCTCTCGACCCTGAAGATCATCGCGCTGTTCAACGAGGCCGGGATGCCTCCAGGCGTCCTCAACGCCGTCACCGGTCCTGGCCGGATCGTGGGCGAAGCGCTCGCCGCCCATCCGGACGTGCGGCGTGTCGCCTTCACGGGCGAGACACAGACCGGCCGTCGCATCATGGAAGTGGCCGGCCCGCAGTTCAAGCGGGTGACTCTTGAGCTCGGCGGCTCCGATCCGGTCATCATCTGTTCTGACGCCGACGTGGAGAAGGCCGCGAAAGCCACGCTCATCGGCCGATTCTGGAATGTCGGCCAGGCGTGTCTGGCCTCCAAGCGCGTGTATGTGTTTGGCGAAGTCTACGATCAGTTTCTCGAACGGCTGCTGGCCGGCGTCGCCCGCTACGAGCCCGGCGAGGGCTGGGTGAAGGCCGAGCGCCCGAAGATCCGCCTCGGTCCGCTGCACACGAAAGCGCAGCGGGATGAGATCATCAGCCAGCTCAAGGATGCCACCTCGAAGGGCGCCCGCGTCGCGCACGGCGGGCAGATCCCTGAAGGACGCGACAAAGGCTTCTTCTTCACGCCCACCGTCGTCACCGACGCGCCGCACGACAGCCGGGTCGTCCAGGAAGAGACGTTTGGCCCCCTGCTTCCGGTCTTCAAGGTGAACGACATCGACGAGGCGATCCGGATGGCGAATGACTCGGTCTATGGGCTGGGCTCATCGATCTGGACCTACAACATCCGCTGGATCAACAAGGCCGCGCAGGACCTCGACGCCGGCATGACGTGGGTCAACCAGATCCACTACGGGTATGATGAACTGCCCTTTGGCGGGGTCAAGGCGTCTGGGATGGGGCGCGAGCACGGGCCTGAGGCGGTGGACTACTACACGGAATTCAAGTCGGTGGTCATCGGCGATCTCGAATAGGGAGGCAGGCGCATGGCCGTCGAGTACGCACGAGAGGACAGCATCGGGTTCGTCACCTTGAATCGCCCCCCGGCGAATAGTTACGATTACGGCGTCATCGACGAGCTGCGGGGCGCGATCGAGGCAGCCGGTGCCGACGCGGGGGCGCGGGTGGTGATCGTCCGCAGCGCGCTCGAGAAGTTCTTCTGCGGCGGCGCCGACATCAAGGCCTTCAACGAGAACCCGCCCGAGCGCAACATGGAGATGTGCCGGCTGGCGCACCAAACGCTGGGACGGATCGCAGAGATCCCCAAGGTCTTCATCGCGCAGGTCCAGGGGCATGCGCTGGGCGGCGGGCTCGAGATCGCCCTGGCCTGCGATCTGCGCTTTGGCGCGGAGGGGGACTACTATCTCGGCGTGCCTGAGGTCACCCTCGGGCTGCTGCCCGGCAACGGCGGCACGCAGCGCCTCCCGCGCCTCATCGGCTGGAATCGCGCCCTCGACGTGA
>JBOGSE010000507.1:0-11871 GCA_050694895.1 bacterium
GTCGACGCCGCTAAGGCTGGCGTTCGATGAAGACGGTCCGCCAAGCCCTTTCTTGAAACAAGAGTGAAGAATTCTCTCCACTGATAGTGCCGGGCGGGGGATTCCTGATGGCCTGGCATCAGCCGACGTGAGATAATTTCGAACGAGGACAACTCGGGGTTCTGTGGACTTCCAGACGCCCCACAGGCGGTTGCGTGCGCGGTAGTGCACCGCCCCCCCGAGCGGCGGGTGAGACGTGCGTGAGCGGTTGACGGCGAATGGCGAGGATCTCGGGGCTTATGCCGCTGAGGTGCTGAACGGTCGAAAGATCATCGTTGTCTCGAACCGCGA
Organism: bacterium; assembly: GCA_050694895.1. Taxonomy (GTDB): domain Bacteria; phylum Sysuimicrobiota; class Sysuimicrobiia; order Sysuimicrobiales; family Humicultoraceae; genus JBQTJP01. The sequence goes on from JBOGSE010000507.1 coordinate 331, forward strand.
GCCCTACATTCATCAGCGCCAGGGTGGGGAAATCCGGTGCATCCGGCCGGCCGGGGGCCTCGTAAATACGCTCGATCCGGTCATGCGCGCTGTCAGGGGTGTCTGGGTTGCGCACGGTGCCGGTGACGCCGACCGCGCCAGCGCCGACGCTGACGGTCGCATTGCCGTGCCTCCAGATAATCCCCGGTACACGCTTCGGCGAGTCTGGCTCACGAAGCGCGAGGAGGCCGGGTACTACTACGGCCTCTCGAATGAGGCGCTGTGGCCGCTCTGCCACGTCGCGTACGTCCGGCCGACCTTCCGCGCCGAGGACTGGACCGCCTACGAGGCCGTTAACCGAAAGTTCGCCGCAGCGGTCCTGGACGAGGCGGGCGACGACCAGGCCCTCGTCCTCGTCCAGGACTACCATCTGGCGCTGCTCCCGCGCATGCTCAAGGAGACGCGGCCTCACCTCGGCGTCGCCCACTTCTGGCACATTCCGTGGCCGACACACGAGCTCTTCCGGGTCTGCCCCTGGCGCCGCGAGATCCTCGAAGGCCTCCTTGGGAACGACCTCCTGGGTCTGCAGACCCAATACGACTGCAATCGGTTCCTCGAGTGCGTCGATGCCGAACTTCAGGTCCGCGTCGACCGGGAGCAGCAGTGTGTCTGGCACGGGGACCGCGTCACGTACGTCCGAAGCTTCCCAATCGGCACCGATGCGGCGGGCGTGGCCGCGCAGGCCGATTCTGCCGAAACCGCGGCCGAGGCCGAGCGTCTCCAACGGCTCCTTGGCCCCGGCGTGGAGGCGGTGGCGGTTGGCGTCGACCGGCTCGACTACACGAAAGGGATTCCCGAACGCTTCGAGGCGATCGACCGCTTCTTCATCGAGAACCCGGCCTGGCAGGGCCGGTTCCAGTACATCGGCGTTGCGGCGCCGTCGCGGACCCGCATCCGGACGTACCAGGAGCTCGGCGACCGTGTGGGAAGCCTAGTCGATGACATCAACTGGCGGCATGGGACCGACAACTGGAAACCGATCGTCCTCCTCCGGGAGCACGTCGGCCCGGCGACGACACGCGCGCTCTATCGTCTCGGTCGCCTCTGCCTGGTGACGAGTCTCCACGACGGGATGAACCTCGTCGCAAAGGAGTACGTCGCGGCGCGGACGGACGGCGACGGGGTCCTCATCCTCTCGCGCTTTACCGGCGCGGCCAGCGAACTTGTCGATGCCATCCTCGTGAACCCGTACGACGCCTCTAGCACAGCCCGTGCGATCCTTGCCTCGCTCGAGATGACCGAAGACGAGCGGCGGCGCCGTATGGAACGAATGCGCGCTCGGGTGTTCGAACGGAACGTCTTTGAGTGGGCCCGCCGGCTCCTCGGCGAAGCGGCCCGCCGGGCCGAGGCGCCGGTCCCGGGGGCGCCTCCGTGACATCCGCTGCCCTCGCGCACCGTGTTGCACAACGACGACGGAGCCGCGGTCTGGTAGCAATTTTCGACCTTGACGGCACACTTGCGCCGATCGCGCCGAGACCAGATGCCGCGCGCGTCCCGGTCGCGACGCGCCGCGCCCTCACTCGCCTCTGCCGCAGGTCCGACACCACCGTTGGCGTTGTCTCAGGTCGGCGGCTCGCCGAGGTCATCCGGATGCTCCACGGCGTGGAGCGCAAACTCTTTCTCGCGGGGATTCACGGGTACGAAGCCCGGACGCCTGGCGGCCGGGTCGGGCGCCGCTGGACGACGGCTGAGGAGCACGCGGGAACGCGCCTCCACCGGACTCTCGATGCGGCGTTCCGAGGCTCCTCGAGGATACGGACAGAGCGCAAAGGGCCGGTCGTTGCGGTCCACACGCGTGGGGCGTCGCCAGCCGAACGGCGGCTCGTCCGTGCGACTGTCCGACGGCTCCGTCCGGCCGGGCACCGCCTCCTCGAGGGTCGCCGTGTTCTTGAAGTCCGTCCGGCGAGCGCGCCGACAAAGGCCGACGCGGTTCGTTGGATCGCAACGGCGCGTCCTGGCGCGGCTCTCCTCTATGTCGGTGACGATACGACCGACGAGGACGCTTTCCGGGCCCTCAGCAACGGTGACGTTGCCGTGCTGGTCGGAGGGGCACGTTCCGCCGCTGAGCAGGAGGGGCGTCGCTCCATGCGCCGCAGACGTTCGTCCCCGCGTGCGCTCCGGTTCGGTCTCTCCGGTCCGGCGGCCGTGGGCCGGCTCATCGCGCGTCTCGCGGCGTCATGAGCGAGCCGTTCCGATTCGCCACGGCGAGCGAGCTGGTCGAAATCACGGGCCGGCGGGCGCGGAACCTGGAGGAGATGCTGCGGTTCCTTCGTGAGTCCGACGGAGCGTCGATCTTCCACCACACCTACCAGACGCTCCGCGTGCACCACATGCTCGTCGAGCGATACCCGAACGATTACGCGCAGTGGGTCCACGAGGCGTGCGGCGAGGAGACTCTTGCCGAACGCCTCGCCGGGATTGATCTCCGGGAGTTCCGGTCGATCCAGGCGCTGCGCGAACGGTTCATCGACGTCGTCGAGGAGTACCTCAAGGCACACCCGGGGGCCCGGACGCGCCCGGCCCGCAAGCCCTTCGACCTCTGCGGGGCCATCCTGGTCGTGACGCCGACCGGCGACGTCGCCCGGACGATCGACGACTTCCGCGAGATCCTCGGCAGTTGCTCGATCCGGACGATCCACTATCACTTCGTCACGGCACGCCTTCGCCTCGATCTCGAGACGAACGACTTCTCGGCCTGGCTGGCAACGACGCAGGGGCGGCCAGATCTCGCTGAGCGCCTCGACCGGATCGATTTCACCACGCAGACGCTTGAGGATATCCGCTCGGCTATGGTGGAGACGCTAGCATGACTCCAGACGAGGCCGTTCAGACGACGTCTTCGATGCCGACCCTGGACGACTATGAACCGGTCGTCGGCGCCGAAACGCTCCGCGAGCTCCGCCTCCTGGCCAGGCCACTTCAGGGCCGCCGGGTTGTCATGGTGAACTCCACGCGGGTTGGCGGCGGCGTGGCCGAGATGCTCGCTGGGCTCGTCCCGCTTCTCTCAGAGCTTGGCATCGCGTGCCGCTGGGAAGTAATCCGAGGGAACGCCGAGTTCTATCGTGTCACGAAGGCCTGGCACAACGCGATCCACGGGGCGCCGGTGAGGCTTACCGCCGAGGAAGTGGACATCTTCGTGGAGACCAATCGTCGCAACGCGGAGTCGCTCGACCTTGACGCCGACATTGTGATCGTCCACGATCCGCAACCCGTTGCGCTCGTCGAGCGGCGGCGGCCGGACGAAGCCCGGCGGTGGGTCTGGCGATGCCACATCGATGCCTCGCAGCCGGCGCCAGGCATATGGGATTTCCTCGAGTCGTACGTGGGCCGATACGATGCCTCGGTTTTCTCGGTCCCGGCGTTCTGCCGGCCACTTCCGATCCCGCAGTACCTCATCCACCCGTCGATTGACCCGCTCGCCGAAAAGAACCGGGATCTCCAGCCGGCCGAGGTCGATGCGATCGTCGAGAGACTCGGCGTCCCGCGCGACCTCCCGATCGTCCTGCAAGTCTCGCGGTTCGACCGCCTCAAAGACCCGGTGGGAGTCCTGCGCGCGTTTCGGATCGTGCAGCGGGCGCGTGATGTCCGCCTTGTCCTTGCCGGCGGCGGGGCCGAGGACGACCCCGAGGGCGCAGAGGTGCTCCGTGAGGTCCGGGCCGAGGCCGGCGATGATCCGCGCGTCCACGTCCTCCTCTTGCCTCCCGATGCCCATCGAGAGATCAACGCCCTTCAACGCGCCGCCACGATCGTCGTCCAGAAGTCGGTCCGCGAAGGATTCGGGCTGACCGTAACCGAGGCGCTTTGGAAAGGACGGGCCGTGATCGGAGGGGACACCGGCGGAATTCCAACGCAAATCCTCCACGGCCTCACTGGTCTGCTGTGCCGCACACCCGAGGGATGCGCGTACCACATCAGACACCTTCTATCTCGGCCGCAAGAGCGCGCGCGGCTGGGCAACCTCGGCCGCGAGTGGGTGCGCGAGGAGTTCCTCATCACGCGGAAAATTCGGCGCTGGCTCCTTCTCTTCCATGCCCTGGGGCGGCCGGGTGCGCGCGTGATCGAGTGGTGAACCGCGCCATCGCCGGCACAATTGCTGTTGCGCCGTCAGGAACACGTCGTCGGTCCCGTGGGCTTCAACCAAGTATGTAGCTGTATCGACGAGTGAACATGCTCATCTCGCCCAGACGACGAGGGCATGGTGCACCTGCTCTTGCGCCTCGCCGTAGGCTCGCTCGCCGCTACGGCGATGTCGTCAACATCTCCGGCCGCGCGACGACGGTCGTCACCAACGACAACATCGCCATTATCGTCCCCAATTCTTCCTTTGTCGGTGAGCCCGTCACCAACCGGAGTTACCCGACCCGTGAAGTGCGCTTCAACATCCCGGTGGGCGTGGCTTACGGCTCAGACCCGGAACGCGTGCGGGACGTACTGCTGCAGGTCGCGCGGGCGCATCCCGGCGTGCTCCGGAGCCGGCGCCCGACGTGCTGCTCGCGGAATTCGGCGACAGCTCGCTCAACTTCATGTTGCGGGTCTGGACGCGCGAGCACGCAATGCGACCAGGCGTCCTCCGCAGGGAGCTTAACTACGCTATCAGCAAATTCCGTTTCCGCAACGCGATCTGCACATCCGCAGCGGGTTCGTCGAGACACGGACGGCGCCGCAAGCCCGGGGCGCCTGAGGACTACAAAGAAACGCGCCGGACGCGAACGGGCTGCCCCCCCCGCGGCGGCACCGCACAAGTCGTGAGGCCGGATCCTACGCATTCACATCACCTCCTTGTACTCATTGCCGTTCCCATCCTCATTGCACGTAGCCTCGCGGGCGCAACCACCTGTCGGCTTCACCGGCGCCAGCGCGCTGCCATGCGGTTTGCCACGCTGCATCGGGTTAAATTTGAGGGGCCTGAGTCCCGCCTCCGCCTCTCCACGGAGGCGTCAGTACGCGTGGCGGCCGCTAGCCCCTCGTTCGCAACTTCCATCTAGACTCTAGCGGGGATATCCGACGGAGACCTGACAGGTCATGACAAAGAGATTAAGGGCGACTGATGTTCGCCAGGCCTACGACGTCTTCTCTCCCTTGTGGTAGAAACGGCACAGACGCTACTGTTGAAAGCGCTTCTTCTGATTGCTTCGCGGTGCAGCGACCAGGGCGAGGTGTTCGCTGAAGGGGGAATCGTGAACAACATCGTGCTCATGTCGTTACTGGCTGTGGCGGGTGTGCCTGCCATCCAGGTTGGTTACATTGTCCTGGCTGAGCACCTGCTCCAACGTCTTCCCGAAAAGCGCCAGTGGACTCTGCGGCCCTGGCTGTGGCTGGCGCCTGCCTTGTTCTTCCTCACTGTGTTCCTCTTCTATCCGGCTGCCAGCACGCTGTCCCTGAGCTTCCTAGACGCGGGATCCGACCGGTTCGTGGGACTGCAGAACTACTTCTTCACCTTTACCGACCGGGAGATGCTGGTCTCCTTTCGGAACAACCTGCTGTGGCTGACACTCTTTACTGTCCTCACCGTCGGGCTCGGGCTGGTCATTGCGGTCCTCACCGACCAAGCGAAGTACGAGACGATCGTTAAGTCCGTCATGTTCCTTCCCATGTCCATCTCGTTTGTTGCTGCCAGCGTCATCTGGAGGTTCATCTACGAGTTCAGGCCTGCTGGCGCGCCCCAGATCGGCTCGTTGAACGCGCTGCTGATGGCTATGGTTCCGGACTTCCAGCCGGTCGCATGGCTGGTCAATCGCCTGACCAACAACATCGCCCTCATCCTGGTCGCCACGTGGGTCTGGGCCGGGTTCTGCCTGGTGATCCTCTCCGCGGCGCTCAAGGGCATCCCGACCGAGATCCTGGAGGCCGCACGAGTGGACGGTGCCGCGGAATGGCAGGTCTTCAAGCGCGTCATCGTTCCGATGCTGGCGCCGACGATCATCGTGGCGGCAACAACGATGGTGATCTACTCGCTCAAGGCGTTCGATGTCGTCTACGTGATGACCAACGGCAACTTCGATACCGAAGTCATAGCCAACCGCATGTACAAGGAGATGTTCAACTTCCGCGACTTCGGCCGGGCCAGCGCTATCGCCGTCGTTCTCTTTGGGGCCACTGTGCCGGTGATGCTGGCAAACATCAGGCGGTTCCGGCAGCAGGAGGCCATGCGGTGAGCCGTGTCGGCGCGACGATGACGGCGCGACGATGACGTCGCGCACACGCATCGGAATCATCCGGCGCCTGGCGATTGGTGTGCGGCGCCTGCCGCTTCACATCGTGGTGATCGCTATCTGCCTGCTGTGGTTGCTCCCGGCCCTGGGGCTCCTGGTCAGTTCGTTCCGGCCGCCCCGGCTCGTGACGACCACGGGGTGGTGGACGGCGCTGGGGCCGCCGGTTCAGGTCACCCTGGAGAACTACGCCCGGGTGCTCACCACCTACAACATGAGCCGGAGTTTCTTCAACAGCCTGCTCATCACGATCCCGGCCACCGTCATGCCGATCATGGTGGCCGCTTATGCTGCTTACGCATTGGCGTGGATGCGTTTCTGGGGGCGCGAGATGCTCTTTGCCATCGTCGTGGGCTCCCTGGTGGTTCCCCTGCAGATGACGCTCATTCCCGTGCTGCGCCTCTTCAACGCCATCGGGCTGACGGGTACTTTCGCGGCGGCGTGGCTCGCGCATACCGCCTACGGCCTGCCCTTGGCCATCTACCTCCTGCGGAACTTCATTGGCGCCCTGCCGAAGGACTTGATGGAGTCCGCCTACATGGACGGGGCCAGCCACCTGACCGTGTTCTTCCGGCTGGTTCTCCCGCTGTCGACCCCCTCCATTGCAACGCTGGTCATCTTCCAGTTCCTATGGGTCTGGAACGACCTGCTGGTGGCGCTCGTCTACGTTGGCGGTGCGCCCAGCGTGGCGCCCATGACGGTGACGGTGAGCAACTTGGTCAACTCGCTGGGCGGGAACTGGCAGTTGCTGACCAGCGCGGCCTTCATCTCCATGCTGTTGCCGCTGGTCGTCTTCTTTGCACTCCAGCAGTACTTCGTGCGCGGGATACTCGCGGGCGCAATCAAAGGATAAACGCTCCGCTACTTACGGTACGACTCCGATGCGATTCGCTCGAGATTCTGCAAGATCTCACCGAGCCTCGCCGGGTTCTGCACGTAGTCCAGCGTGCCCTTCCAAAAGGCGCTATTGACCGACTCGGGCATCAGATCAGAGGCGTCGAATCGAGCCACCTTCGCGAACGTGAGAATCTCCGCGGCCCGCCGGCTCAGTTCGTCTGGATAATCAGCCAGGCTCACCCTACGGTTGGGCGACAGCGCGCCTCCGCGTCGTACCCAGATTGCGTGCGCCTCCGGGGTGGTCAGGTACGCGATCGCGCGGCGGGCCTGGGGGGTGTCCCGGAACATGCCGATCAGGTCGCCGGCCACCTCAACGGCGGGGGGCAGCCGGGGATCGATCGCAGGGAAAGCAAAGAAGTCGAAATCGGCGATGGGCTTGAGCACAGGGTACTGCTTCTGAATAGAGTCCTGGATAAACGTAGCCTGGTGATGGAGGTAGCAACCCGGCGGGTCGGTGAACAAGGGAAAGGGGGATTCTCGGAAGTTCGTGGCCAGCACCCCCTGGATGCCGCCATAGGCGTGCCGTGGATTGGCCGCGATCTTCCCGAAGAGGTCCCAGGCGTTCTTCACTGCGGAATCGGTCCAGCCGATTTCATGTCGATACCACTTGTCGTAGACTTCGGGCCCGGCACTACGCAGCAGAATGTCCTCGATCCAGTCTGTTGCGGGCCAGCCGCTGGCCGCACCGCTCTCGAGGCCGATGCACCACGGCGACTTGCCCTCCCGCGCGATCCGCATCGTGAGCGCCAGCAGGTCATCCCAGGTCTTGGGCACCTCGTAGCCTGCCGCGCGAAACGCCTTGGGGTTGTACCAGATGAGCCCCTTTAGTGCAGCCTTCACGAAGACCCCGTAAACCTTGCCGTCAACGGTGACCAGGTCGATCCAGCTCTCAGCGTACTGCTCTTTGATCGCGGACAGATCGAGGACGTCATCGAGAGGAACCAGCGTGCCGGCACGTGCGAATTCAGCCATCTGCCCCGGCCCGGGCAGGATCGCCAGGTCGGGCGGGTTCCCGCCCTGAACGCGGGTCGTCAGGACCGCGTTCAGGTCGCGCGTGCCTTCGAAGTCCACTCTGATCCCGTGCTGGTCCTCGAGCGGCTTGACCATGGCTAGAAAACTCTCCAGTTCGTTTCCGCCCCACACACCCAGCACTGAGACCGCCCCGGCGAGCGTTGCCCCCCGCTCGGGAGCGCGCGCGGCAGGCCTCCGGGTCAGAAAGTAGGCTCCGACGACGGTGACGATGGCAAGCGCCGTGAACGCCAGCCACATCGCTTTACTCAGTCCCCACTCGCGTCCTGCCTTGGCCGCGCCCATATCCGTCCCTCCTTTGGGAAGGTGTCCACAGGAAATCTCCGGCGTTCAATCCGGATATCCTGTGACGTACCTACCGGAACGGCCTTGTATCATGCTCGATCATCCGTTTGGGGCTCGGGTCAGTAGGTGGTCCCCCCGCGACGATTCACGACGGGAGCCCGTACGCGGAAGGGCTGGCGAATGTATTCGCTGCGGCAGGAACGGTCGTGGTCTCGCTCTCAGGCGGAGCATCCCGATAACAGCGGTCACAAGATGAACGCTACGTGCCGGCGAGAGTATTCAGCACAGCCTTCGTAAAGCAGCTCGCTCGTCATCAATCCAGTTCACGCACCATCTCAACCTTCTTCTGTTGCTCCCATACCACTTTGGAATCGCCTTAGCACGAAGGGAAAGGCGAGAATGACGACAGCCGCGACCAGCAGCGCCGCCGACAGCGGTTTCGCGAAGAAGAACCCGTAGTTGCCGTTAGAAAGCATAAGCGCCCGCCGGAAGTTCTGTTCCATCTGCCCGCCCAGCACAAAGGCCAGCACCAGGGGCGCGAGCGGATAGGCGCGCTTCCTCATGTAGTATCCAAGGATGCCAAAGACCAGCAAGAGGCCAAAGTCAAAGGTGCTCTGGTTTACGCTGTAGACGCCGATAAACGAGAGTGCCAGGACGAAGGGCAGCATGAGCGCCAGGGGGATGTACAGCAGCCGCACGAACAGCCCGACCAGAGGGAGATTGAGGACCAGCAGCACAACATTGCCAAGGTAGAGGCTGGCGATGACCCCCCATGCGACATCGGGCCGCTCCGTGAACAGCTGCGGTCCCGGCCTAACCCCGAGCATGAGCAGCCCGCCGAACATCAGCGCCGCCGTCGCAGACCCCGGGATGCCCAACGTGAGCAGCGGGACGAGCGCGCCCACGGCTGCGCCATTGTTCGCGGCCTCGGGCGCGGCCACGCCCCGGATCTCGCCCTGCCCGAACCGCTCAGGATGAGGCGAGAGTTGCTTCTCCACATTGTAGGAGAGGAAGCTCGCGATGACCGGGCCGGCCCCAGGCAAAATGCCCACGATGAACCCGATGAGACTCCCGCGCAGGATTGCGCCGATGCTGTCCAGGAAGTCCCTGAGGGACAGCCAGAGACGCTCGAGCTGGAAGCGGGTCCTGGTCAGCATCTCCGTTTCCTCGAGCGATACCAGGACCTCCGAGATGGCGAAGAGCCCCAGCGAGAGCACCAGGAAATCGACGCCATCCATGAGCTTGGGAATCCCGAAGGTGAATCGGGGGATGCCTGTGGCCAGATCAATGCCCACCGTCGCCAGCATCAGCCCGAGCACCGTGGAGGCGGCCGACTTCGCCACCGAGCGGCCGACCATGCTGGTGACCGTCGACAATCCCGCGACCATGAGGGCGAAGTACTCGGCCGGGCCGAACCGAAGCGCGACAGTCGCCAGGGGCGGGCCAATCACGGTGAGCCCCAGCACGCCGAGCCCCGCGGCGAAGAAGGAGCCCACGGCGGCGATCGCCAGTGCCGCCCCTGCGCGCCCCTGCTTGGTCATGGCATAGCCGTCGAGCATCGTCACCACCGACGAGGACTCTCCGGGGACGTTCAAGAGGATCGACGTGGTGGAGCCGCCATACTGGGAGCCGTTATAGATCGCCGCGAGAAAGATCAGCGCACTGGCCGGATGCATCCCCGTGATCAGTGGGAGCAGGAGCGCGACCGACCCCTGGGGGCCGATGCCCGGGAGGACGCCGATGACCGTCCCGAGAAAGGCCCCCAGAAACATCAGCCCTAGATTTTCGGGCCGGAGGACAACGCTCAGCCCGAAGAACAAGTGCGAGAGCGTCTCAGTCATCAGATGCCGAAGAGCCCTCGAGGCAGGGTCACGCCTAACCCCCAGCCGAAGAGCATCCACAGCATGGCTGTCAGAACGGCGGCAAACACCGGAATGCGCCGCTTCCAGGCTGGCGCGAACACGGCGATGGTCCCCGACAAGAACAGGAAGGTCGTCAGGAGGAATCCCAGCCGATCAAACAGCAGGGCGTAGAGGGCCAGCAAGACGAAGACGGCCGCCACCTGCACCGGGCGCCCTCTGGGTGCCTTCTCCTCCGGCCGCCCGGAGAAGACGAGGGCCGCGCCTGCGATGCCGAGCGCCCCCGCAAGGAGCGTGGGAAATGCCGAGGGGCCCACAACGTCCCTCACGCCGAACGGCGGCACACGGTGGGCCCCCTGCCAGTACCCGATGGCCAGTACTAAGAGGGCGAGACCTTCCAGACGATCCCGGCTCACTTCAAGAAGCCCAGCTCCTTGAGCACGACCTCGTAGTCCTGAACCTCCTTGGTGACGAAGGGCACAAAAGTTTGGGGCGGCATGTAGCTGTCGAACCACTTGTACTGGTCCAGCGTTAGATGCCAGGCCTTGGTCGTCCGGAGCTTGCGGAAGACCGCGTCCCAGTAGGCGACGTGCTCCTGGTCGACGCCCGGGGGCATATACAGACCGCGCCACACGGGGTAAATCAGATCGGCGCCCAGTTCTTTGCCGGTAGGCACTTCCCTGAACGGCGATCCCAGGCGCTTATCCGCGAAGATCGCCAGCGTCCGGACCTGCCCCGCCTCAAAGTGCGAGATTATCTGGGAGATAGTCACGTAGATCGCATCCACGTGACCGCCCAGCAGGGCGACCATGGCATCGCCTCCGCTCTGGTATGCGATGAACTTCATCTTTGTGGCATCAAGCCCCGCCCCCTTCAACATCAGGGCTGCGCCTATGTGATCCTGGCCGCCCGCCGCCGAGCCGCCCCCGATGGAGACGCCCGACGGGTTCCTACTATAGGCTTGCAGGAAGCTCTTCAGATCGGCATGGGGGGACTCTCTCCTCACAACGATCACCCCGAAGTCGGCTGTGAGCCCAGCCACCGGCGTCATATCCTTGACTCCCAGCGGGGTCCGCTTCAACGCGATCTGAAATAACAGCGACGGCGAAAAGACCGCCAGGGTATAGGGATCTGCGCGCCGGTTATTGGCGATGTGCACCAATGCGACAGTCCCACTGCCGCCAGTCATATTGGTCACGCTGATCGGAACAGACACCAGCTTC
>JBOGSE010000508.1:0-6122 GCA_050694895.1 bacterium
CGGAACCGGCGCTCATCGGCGCCGTCGTCGTAGACCCAGGGAGAGTAGAAGCCGCGGTTCCGATCGCCCACGGCCTCCATGTACGGGAAGTCCTCGAGCAGATCGCTGCCGTAGAAGCCCTGGGTGAGGCCCAGTTCGCGGTACTGCAGCGTGATGCCGATCATCTCGCCGAGCAAGCCGATCGCGAGCAGTCCCTGCGCGCCCGATCCTCGCGCCCGGGTCAGGATCGTCCGGTAGTCGGTCGCTGCGAATGGGAAGAATTCGGGCTCGCCCACGAATCTGCCGCCGAGTTTCGTGAGCACCGCCCGAAACTCGGTCACCATCGAGCGGCCGAAGTCGGTGTTCTGCGCCATCGCGAAGAACGTCCGGTGGTTGTTGGCAACGACGGCGTACTTGGCCAGCGGGGCCATCTCGGTCCTGGCCTGCGGGCCGATCCGGACCGAGAGCGTTGCGTTCGTCTTCTCCCGGGCTTCTCCCGTCAGTTCGGTCGCAAACGCGTAGACCACCTGGGGAATGCCGGCCTGCGCGAACACCGGCTGCGCGGCCAGTGCCGATGAGCTGCAGAAGTTGCCGCCCACGAACTCCACCCGGCGCGCGACGAGTCGATTCGCGGCCTCGGTCCCGCCCGCGGGACTGCAGCGGTCGTCTTCAAACGCCAGCTCAATCCGCACGCTCCGGCCGCGGACGCGGATACCGCCTGCATCGTTGATGATCTTGGCGGCCAGTTCCGCTCCCTCGCGCACGCCGTTGCCTTCGGCGGCGACCGCGCCGGTGAGCGGAATGACAAATCCGATCGTGATCCGGTCCGGCACCGCGGCGCCCCCGAGCCCCGGCGCACTAAAGGTGCCGAGCCCGAGCACGACCGCGAGCAGCGCGACAACTACCGCATTCAGCGACACCTGGCAGTTCCGCATGTGCGCCCCTCCCCATCCCGTCGTCTACCTATATCGAGGCACGTGTTGGCTTCACTACCGTGGTTGGACGGGCGGCGTTGCGGTTCCTCTCCGGCAGGCCGCTCATGCCGGCAGGGGGGCCACGCCGCAAGGCCGAACGATGCGCCGGAGAGCGCTTGCATGGACCTCGGCACCTTTGCGCAGTTCCTCGTCAACGCCCTCTTCGTCAGCAGCCTCTACGCCCTGGTCGCCCTGGGACTGACGCTCATCTTCGGCGTGATGCAGATCGCCGACTTCGCGCAGGGCGCGCTGTACATGCTGGGCGCGTACGTGGGCTTCTACGTCACCAACGTCTTCGGACTGAACTACTTCCTCTCGCTCCCCGCCGCCATGGTCGGGATCGCGGTCATCGGGGTTCTGGACAACGTCCTGGTCTACCGGCCTCTGCGCCAGGCCCCCAGCGCTACCACGTTCGTCGCCGCGTTGGGGATTTTGCTGATCCTTCAAAATGCCGCGCTCTGGGCGTTCGGCGGCGAATACAAGTTGATCAGATCGCCATTTGGGGACGCAAAAGTGAACCTGGCCGGCGCGATCATCACCTACCACCAGATCTTCATCATCGTCATGACGGCATCGCTGATCGGCGGCGTCTGGCTCTTCCTCAAGAAGGCGAAAGTCGGCAAGGCCCTGCGGGCGATGTCGCAGAACCGCGAGGCCGCCGCGCTCGTCGGGATCAACCTGGAGCGGATCTCGCTGGTGACCTTCGCAATCGCCGCGGCGCTGGCCGGCACCGCGGGCGCGCTGATTTCCCCGATGCGGGCGTTTGACCCACACATCGGCGCGATCGCCATCCTCAAGTCGTTCGCCATCGTGATCTTCGGGGGCATGGGGAGCATCTCCGGCGCCGTGCTGGGTGCCTTCATCGTAGGACTGGCCGAAACGATGACCGCAGCCTACGTCGCGGCGGAGTACAGCGACCTGGTCGCCTTCGTGCTGATGATCGCGATCCTGTTCGTACGGCCCCAGGGGTTGCGCGGGAGCGCCACGACGCCGTGACCGAGACGGCGTCGCGCGGGACCCTCAAGGGCGGCCGGATGGCCAGGCAGCGCGTGCAGGTGCTGGCCCTGGGGGCCGCCGCGCTCGCGCTTCCATTCGTGTTTCCGACGATTGCGTCCCGCAATCTGCTGATCCTCATCGGCATCAATGTCATCCTGGTGGCGAGCCTGGACCTGCTCATTGGCTACACGGGTCTGATCTCTCTCGGCCACGCCGGCTTCTGGGGGATCGGCGCCTACACGTCGGCGCTGCTCATGATGCGCTACCGCATCCCTTTTCCGCTCGCGCTCCTCGCCGCGGCTATCCTGGCCGCCGCGGCCGGTGTGTTCATCGGGTACCCGTCGCTGCGGTTGCGGCATCACTACTTCGTGCTCGTCACGTTCATCTTCGGCATCATCCTCACGTTGCTGTTCACGAGCCTGATCGGCATCACCCGGGGTCCGATGGGTCTGCCCGGCATCCCCTTCGCGCGGCTCGATCTGCCCCCACTGTTCTCGCACACGTTCAACACCTTTCACTCCAAGGTCGGCTATTACTACCTCGTGCTGTTCTTCGTCATGTTGATCCTCCTCTTGAAAGAACGGATCGTCCACACGCGCATGGGCCAAGCGCTGATCGCCATCCGCGAAGAGGAAAACCTGGCCATGACGATTGGCATCGATACCCACCGGTACAAGGTGCTGATCTTTACGATCAGCGCCGGGATTGCCGGGCTGGCGGGGTCACTCTACGCGCATTACACGACCTTCCTGAGCCCCGAATCGTTTACGTTCGTTGATTCGTTCAATCTCTTCGTCATGAACCTGGTGGGCGGGGTGGGCACGTTCGCGGGCCCCATCGTCGGGCCGATCCTGCTGACGGCGGTCCGCGACATCCTGAGAAACATCTCCCCGGTCCTGGCAGAGATCGTCTTCGGCGTCTTCCTTATCGCGGCGATCGCCTTTGTGCCCAACGGAATCGTCGGTGGGGTCAAGAGGCTCGGGCAGCGGGCATCGTAGGGGTTATGCCGATCCTGGAGGTCAGGGAACTCACGAAATATTTCGGCGGATTCCGCGCCGTGTGGAACCTGTCCTTTTCCGTCGAGCCTGGGGAAATCCTCGGGCTGGTCGGACCGAACGGCGCCGGGAAGACAACGACGTTCAATCTGATCACGGGCTTCTCCACCCCGACCGCAGGGCAGATCGTCTTCGGCGCGGAGAACATCACGGGCCTTCCCCCGCACGCGCTGGCGCAGCGGGGGCTCGTGCGGACTTTCCAGAACACGAAGGTCTTCTCGCGCTTAAGCGTCGAGGACAACATCCGCATCGGGTGCTACAAGCGCGCACAGGGGGGCCTGCGCCGCACCCTGTTTGGCGCACCCCGGGCGGAAGTTGAGGCGCTGGCGAACCGGGTCGATGAGATCATCACCTTCACCGACCTCGAGGACCGGAGGGACAAGATCGCGGAGGATCTCCCCTACGGGGATCAGCGTACTCTGGAGATCGCGATCGCACTCGGGGCAGACCCGAGGCTTCTCCTGCTGGACGAGCCGTTCGCCGGCATGAATCCCATCGAAGCCGATCACTGCATGACCCTGATCCATAAGACCCGCGACAGCGGGGTGACGGTGCTCCTGGTGGATCACCACATGGACACGCTCATGAAGCACTGCCACCGCCTGGTCGTCATGCATCACGGCGAGCGGCTGGCGGAAGGAAGACCGGAGGACATCCAGCGCGATCCCAAAGTCATCGAGACCTACCTGGGAAGTGGCGACGTTGCTTGAAGTGGTCAACACCTCGACCTACTATGGCAAGATCAGAGCGCTGGCAGACGTCTCTATGCGCGTGGGCGCCGGCGAGGTGGTGGCGCTCATTGGCGCGAATGGCGCCGGGAAGACTACAACGCTGCGCACCATTTCAGGTCTGATCCGCCCTCGTTCGGGAAGCATTTTCTTCAAAGGCCGTGAAATCACGCGCGTAAGTCCCGACCGGATCGTTGCGCTGGGTATCGCCCACTGCCCTGAAGGCCGGCAGATCTTCCCGGAGATGACCGTCCTGGAGAACTTAGAGATGGGAGCGTACACGCGCAGCGGCGATCTGGGCGCCGATCTTGGCCGCATCTATGACCTGTTTCCTGTACTCAAAGAGCGGGGCGGTCAGCCGTCGGGCAGCCTCTCAGGAGGCGAGCAGCAGATGCTGGCCATCGGCCGCGCGCTCATGTCGAACCCGGATCTGCTCTTGTTCGACGAACCCTCGCTGGGGCTGGCCCCGGTCCTCGTCAGAGAGGTGGCCCGGACGATAAAGACGCTGAACCAGCAGGGAAAGACCGTCCTGCTGGTCGAGCAGAACGCGCAGGTGGCATTCACCATCGCCCACCGCGGCTACGTGCTGGAGAACGGCCGGATCGTGCTCGAGGATAGGATCTCGCGTCTGATCGGCAACGAGCGGGTGAAGGAAGCCTACCTGGGAGGCTGAAGCAGGAGGCCGGTGACGACACTCGTGCAGTTAGACAGGGACGCTCCGAAACTCGCACTGGAACCCGAACGCATCGCTGCGGTCATGCGACTCGAGCTGGGCCGCCCGCCCCCCCGGAGAGCCTTGTGCGCTCTCCAGGTATCGAAGACACGCTGGTCTTACGAAGCGCCTCTTCCAACACTGCGGTAGATTCAAAAGCACCGGCTCCCTGACGCGCCGAACCGCCCACGCTTGCGCGTCCATTTGTTTGCGAAGCTCACACGCGAAGCCCACCACCCGCCATAAAGTCAGGACAAACACGATCATAGAGGCACCGCTAGCCCAAGAGCGAACAGGTGTTTGCCTATTTGCGTGGTATCGTATAATGAGAGGCCAGAAATTCAAAGAGCGATGGAACTACTGGCCAGAGAGTCTACCGGGGGTATTTCGGCCCTCAATCGCCAGCGCCTGGGCTTGATCCACCGCGCGGCCAAAGGGCCGATCACGGTTCAGGAGGCGGCAAAAGCCCTCAACCTGGACCAGGCCTCGACTGCGAAGCTATTGGCTCACTGGCGTGCCCAGGGCTGGCTTGTGCGGATCCGGCGAGGTCTCTACCTGCCTGTGCCACTGGGGGTGAGTGCACCTGCCACCTGGACCGGGGATCCGTGGGTGGTAATCCACCGGTCCCTCGCCCCATGTTACATCGGGGGCTGGAGTGCCTGCGAGCACTGGGGATTTACCGACCAAATCTTTCGCGCGACATTCGTGTTCACGCAGAGACGAACGCGTCCACGAAGAGGAGAAATCCAGAGTACGCCGTTCGTGGCTAAGGTCGGTTCGGCAGATAGATTCTTCGGGACGCGTCGGGTCTGGAGGGAGCAGATCCCCATCGATATCTCCGACCCGAGTAAGACCATCGTGGACATTCTCGATGATCCCTCAATCGGAGGCGGCGTGCGTCACGTCGCTCAAATCGTTAGTGCTTACTTTCGATCAGAGCACCGCAACGAAAAGCAAGTGGTGGAATACGCACGCCGACTGGGAAACCGCACGGTCTTCAAGCGGCTTGGGTACCTACTCGAGCGTCTCGGGATCGACGCCGCAGACGTTGTCACTGCCTGCCTTAGAAACCTGAGCTCAGGTTACTCGCGTCTGGACCCGAAAGGCCCCAAGCGGGGGAAGCTCCTCAGACGCTGGCGTCTTCTGGTGAATGTTGGAATTCGGGCGGCAGCATGATCGAGCTCATCGAGCTCCGAGAGCGTGCCAGCGAATGGTCGCTCCGGGACGACATAGTTGAGAAGGACTTCGTGCTCGGATGGCTCCTGTGGGGCATCGCCTCGCACCCCGTACTTGTCCGATCGTGGGTGTTCAAAGGCGGAACCTGCCTAAAGAAGTGCTACTTCGAGACCTACCGGTTTTCCGAAGATCTAGACTTCACAGTGATCAAGGACGGGCCTCTGGACCCCGCCCGCCTCGGAGAAATCTTCGCGGAGATCGCTGACCGGATCTACGAAGAATCCGGCATTGAGCTTCCGAGAGAGCTGATGCGGTTCGAATTATACAAGACTAGCAGGTTGCTGAAGAATTGCGGGCAGGGTGGATTGCTCCCAGGCTGTGGTCTCCGCGACTCAGGCTGAGGTGCTTGACAGGAGGCTTCCGAGTGCTCTCGGGAGCCTCAGATCGGATGTCCTTGTGGTGGAGGGGGCCGTCATGCCGCGGCCTCGACCAGGTTCCGGAT
>JBOGSE010000509.1:0-1199 GCA_050694895.1 bacterium
CCGAAGCCACGCTCTCATTCCTGGGCGTGGGGGTCCCGCTGACGACGCCGTCGCTGGGCCTGCTCATCGACGGCGGCTACAAGTACCTCTTCAGCGGCGCCTGGTGGCCGTCGATCATGCCGGGCCTGGCGCTGATGCTCCTCGTCGTGGGGATCAACCTGGTCGGCGACTGGCTGCGGGATGCGCTGGATCCCCGGCTGCATCAGAGACGATAGCCTGAGGATCAATCGCGGGACGGCGGCATCATGATTGCCACAGGATTCTTTCGTGGAGAGACCGATCGATGGGTCGCCCTCTGGCTCGTGTTCTGGGATTACCAATCTTCGCGCCTCAGGTCTATTCGGTAGTCTGGCAATGTCATACAACTGGGCGATGTACGATAATACTCCTTGAATTAAGGGTTCATACACACGGCATGGAGGAGAGGCGCATACCATGACGCAACAACTCCCCGAACCAGGGAATTTGTGGACCAGCCCGCCAGGGCTCTGGTTGCAGCAGAAGGCACTCGCTGACATCTGGAATGATCCCGCTCTGGACGTGTACAACGCGTGTCTTCGGACAGATGAGGTGAAGCATGGCGCTCCCTGAATTTCGAAACGAGCCGTTTACTGACTTCTCAGAGGAGACCGCTCGCGCGGCGATGACCGCGGCCCTGGAGCAGGTGGGCTACGACATCGGCAAGGAGTTCCCGCTGATCGTTGGCGCGGACCGACTCCGGCTCGACGGGAAGTTCACATCCTGGAATCCCTCGCTGAAGACACAGGCCGTCGCGGTGTGCCAGAAGGCCACCCTGAGCCAGGTGGATCTGGCCGTGAGTGCGGCCGACCGCGCCTTTCAGACATGGAGCCGCGTCCCGGTCGAAGAGCGGGCGGCGGTGCTGCTGCGCGCCGCCGATATCCTGCGTCGCCGCAAGTTCCGGGCCGCGGCGTGGCAGATCTTTGAAGTCGGCAAGAACTGGGGCGAGGCCGACGCGGACGTCGCCGAGACGATCGATTTCATGGAATACTACGCGCGCGAGGCGTTGCGCTACGCACGCGGGCACGACATGGCGCCCCACCCGCAGGAGTATACGGAGTACGTCTACCTTCCGATCGGCGTGGTGGCGGTCATTCCGCCGTGGAACTTCCCGCTGGCGATCCCGGCCGGCATGGCGACGGGCGCCATCGCCGCGGGCAACACGGTGGTGTTGAAGCCCA
>JBOGSE010000510.1:0-4084 GCA_050694895.1 bacterium
GGGGCGCGATGGTCAGTCTCCGGGAGGATGTCGGCCGGCACAACGCGATGGACAAGCTCATCGGCTGGGCGCTCCTTGACGGCCGCCTGCCACTGCACGACCACATCGTCATGGTGAGCGGCCGGGCAAGCTTCGAGTTGCTGCAGAAGAGCGTGGTTGCCGGCCTGCCGATATTCTGCGCGGTCTCGGCTCCCAGCAGCCTGGCCGTGGATGTGGCTAAAGCGTTTGGCATCACGCTCGTTGGCTTCCTGCGTGGGCGAAAGTTCAACGTGTATTCGGCGCCGGAACGAATCCGGATCTCCGGCTCGGGTTGATCATTACGGGAGCGAGGCACTGATGCCGAGGACGGACAACGTCTACGAGCTGCCCGACAATATTCCGGTCCCGCTCGACGACGGCGCGTGCGCGCACCTGCCCGGCATGCGCCTCCCGGTGGTGGCGCTGATGTCGACCTCCGGGCGTCTGGTGGACCTCAGCGCTCTGGCGGGGACGCACGTGGTGTACTGCTATCCGCGGACAGGCAAACCCGATGTGCAGCCGCCGGCGGGATGGAATGAGATCCCGGGGGCACGAGGGTGCACACCACAGTCCTGCGCCTTTCGCGACCGTTATCAAGATCTTCGGGCGCTGGGCGCCGGCGTCGTGGGTATCAGCACCCAGACGACGGAGGATCAGCGTGAGGCGGCCCAGAGGCTGCGGCTGCCCTTCGAGCTGTTGAGCGACGCGGAGTTGGAGTTTGCGCGGGCGCTGCGATTGCCCACGTTTCGGGTCGAGTCGATCGTCTGCATCAAGAGGCTGACGCTGATCATTCGCGACGGACGCATCGAGACCGTGTTGTATCCGGTCTTTCCGCCCGACAAGAACGCCGGCGACGTGGTCGAGTGGCTCTCACGCCGGGGCGAGCGGCCAGCCTGACACCAGCGTTTTTGCGCGTTCGTATTCTTCCGGAGTGTTGATATTCTCAAAGCTCTGTAGCGCCGGATCCCACTCCCGCAGCGCCCATTCCGGCACATGGCAGACGCGCAGGCTCGGCGTGGCGAGCAGGTCGCGCAGCGAGCGTCCCCCCGTGCGCAGAAGCGTCTCGGCCGGTTGGCCCACGCTCCGCCGGTAGACCGCGCACAGCGGCTGCGCATCTCCGCCCGCGGACGGCACGACCGCGTCCCATCCGCCCTGCGCGAGGCCGGCCAGGCCGAGGAGAAGCCCCGGCTCGACAAACGGAAGGTCGCATGCGATCACCGCCCCGTAGACGGTGGTGCTCGCTTCCAAACCGGTGGCCAGCCCCCCAAGCGGTCCCCAGCCCGGCCACCGGTCGCCGACCACCCTGGCCCCACAGCCCGCGCAGTCCGCGGCGTCGCGTGCGACGACGATGACCTCGGCGCACACGGACGAAAGGCGCCGGGCAACCCAGGCGACCAGCGTGGTGCCGCCGAACGGCAGAGCCGCTTTGTCCCGTCCCATCCGGCGGCTCTGCCCGCCGGCAAGCACGATGCCGCTCAGGCGTCTGTCCATCTCATCCTGTCTTCGCGACCATGGCGGCTTCACCATGCCAGGGGGAGGGGGTCATGCGCACCGCGGAGGGTATCCTTCTATTGAATGCAGGCTGTAGAGCCCAAGGCGCGGGCGGTGGAACGGCTTTTGAGGGCGCTGGGCGTGGCGATCAAGACCCAGGCGCTCTATCCCCTGCCCCATCCGATGACGTCTCGGGCCGTCGCGAATCTCCTGGCGGCACTACGCCCGTTCATGGAGACCCATGGGCCTTTTGGCGCCCGCGTGACCCGGCATGCCCTGTCCGCCGGCGGCGGGTTGTTCAAGAGCGAGGCTCACGCCAATCTGGCGCTCTTCCTCTACACCCGCAAGATCTCGCATATCAAGATCATGCCAGCGGTAAGTGAGGAGGCCCTTGCCGCGTTCGTGTCCATCGTCGGCATGGACCGCGCCAGCCTGGAGGCGGCCGCCGGCGCACGACAGCTCTTGCGCGAATCGGGTGTCGGCAACATTCAGGTTGTCGAGCTCGCCCTGGAAGACGAGGCCGCGCCTGAGCCCTTCGACCTCAATGCCGTCTTTGAGCTGCTCAGTCGGGGCAGGCTGGCGCCCCAGGAGCGGGAGCGGGTCATCGAGATCCTGCGTGCCGGTCCGGCACACGCCGGAAGGTTGCTGGAGCACGTCTACGCCATGACCGGTGTGGAAGACCTCAGCGGTGACGAGCAGACCCAGCACATCTACCGCCTGATCAAGAGTCTGGACCGGTTGGTGCTGGATGAGCCGTTCGAGGATCAGCCCGAGCTGTACTCCTCGCTGGCCCGGGCGCACATTCTCGTTCGTGAGCCTTTGCGGGCGCTGCTCACTCAGGCGCTCATTGCCCGCGAGGGCGGGGATCTTGCCGGCCGCCTCCTGGGAGAGCATCTGGAGAGCGAGGAGCTCGCGGAGCTCGCCGTTGGGTGGCTCTCCCCCGGGGAGGTTGCAGACCAGGTCGGCACCTTTCTTCAGGCTGTGTGCGCCGATCCCCAAAAGGCCAGAGCGGTTCTCTCGCTTCTGGAGGTACGCGTCGGCCGGCCCGAGCAGGCTCCGGGATGGCTGAGCGCGACCGTCTGGCCGCAAATCCAGCCGAGCCCGCGCCCCAATCCCACCGTCGTGTCTCCGCTCGAGGCGGGGAGTGCGGTCGGCCGCGATGAGGGTCCACCCAGGCCTGAAGAGTTTCCTGCCCTCGATGAGGCCGGCGTGATTCGGGACCTGATGATGACGATGGTGGATGTCCTGCGTCACGAATTCGAAGAGAAAGAACTCGTCAACGTGGCCGACGATCTCATCGGGCTCCTCTCACGACTCGTGGAATATCGCGATTTTCAGTGTCTGCTGATCACACTCGGCCACCTCAAGGAATTGGTCGTCGCGGGAGACGGAAACCGCCGAAAGGCCGCCGCCGGCATCCTCAAGAAGGTCACCGACGGCGTGCTCTTCGACGGTCTGCTCGCCGCGTTTTGGGACGCGAGAGGAACTGCGACCGAGAGCGCGATCCGGGCGTGTCTTGAGCGCCTCGACGGTCACCTGGTCGCGCCGCTGGTGCGGGCGCTGGCCGCCGAGCCACGCAGCTCGATGCGCGCCATGCTGTGCGATCTCCTGGTTCGAGTGGGCGGCAAGAACGTGGAAGAACTGGGCGTCCTCGTCGACGATCCGCGGTGGTACCTGGTCCGCAACGTGGTGAACGTGCTGGGGCGGCTGCACAGCCCCGATGCCGTCGCGCATGTCCGCCGGCTCCTCAACCACTCGGACTATCGAGTGCGGCGTGAAGCGGTGATGGCGCTGGCGTCCATCGATACGGAAGAGGCGCAGTCGACGCTTGCCGCGTTTCTTGACGACCAGGACGAGCGCATCCGGATTCGGGTCATGCAGTCACTCACCATTCCACGTGCGTGGCTGGCTATGCCCCAGCTCCTCGCTTTACTGGCGCGTCGGGATTTCTTCAGCCGCCTGTTTGCTCTCAAGCGCGCGGCGCTGGAGGTGCTCGTGCGGCTCGGGGCCAGGCAGAGTCTGCCGGTGATCAACCGCCTTGCCCGGACGTGGCTTGTCTTCGGCCCCCGTGGCCGCGAGCTGCGCCACCTGGCGCGCGTCGCGGCAGGCATCATCGAGGGGCAGCCGCCCCAACAGGATCGCGCGTTGCTCTCCACCGGACGAGGCGAGGACTGGCCGTGAGACGCCCGGGAGACATTCTCCGCGGGCTGTCGCGGGCGCGCCAATCCACCGCGCTCTATGGGGCGGAGCATCCCGTTGCGGCGCGGACAGTCGGCGAAGTGCACACAATTATCGACGAGATCCTGGCCGATCAGCCCGTGCTGCGCCTGGTCATTCACGAAGACACGTTCTATCTTGGAAAGACCGTCCTCATGGAAGAAAGCCTGCGGCTTTCACCATTACTGGGTGAGCTGCGCGACCGCGAGATCGGCAGCGTCGAACTCCAGACGGGCCTGGAGCCCTGGGAGCTGGGGCACCTGGTCGAGGCGCTCAGCGTCCGCGCCGAGGATGTCCTGCGTCAGGGAGGCGTCGCGGCGCAGCTGGCGCAGAGGGGCGTCCGCCACATCGTGGTGGG
>JBOGSE010000511.1:0-1692 GCA_050694895.1 bacterium
AGCCCTCGGCGATCATGGGCGCCGCGCTCGTCGAGCGCCTGGGCGTCCCCGCCGCCGACTGCCTGATCGCGGGCGATCGTCCGGAGACCGACATTGCCATGGGTATCGCCACGGGCATGGCGACGGCTCTCGTGCTGACAGGCGTGACACGGCCCGAGGGCTCTGAGGCAGTTCGTCCGCGGCCTGACTTCATCGTCGAGCGGCTCGATCAACTGCTCCCTGATGCTGCGCCCGCTCCGTGACTCCTCCGGTGCCGCCCGATCGTCCGCACATCATCGCCCACCGAGGAGCCTCGGCAGTGGCGCCCGAGAACACACCGGCGGCGTTCCGCAGGGCGCTTGCCATCGGCGTCGACGCGGTCGAGCTCGACGTGCATCTGTCCTCCGACGGCGAGCCTGTGGTCATTCACGATCCTGTGCTGGGGCGGACGGCCAACGGCTCCGGCCTAGTGAAGGACCTGACGGTCGCTGATCTGCGCCGGCTCGATGCCGGGAGTTGGTTCGGCGAGGGGTTTGCGGGCGAGCGGATTCCGACACTTGCCGAGGCGCTAGAGATTCTGCGGCCCGTGCGGGTGATCATCGAGATCAAGAACGGTCCGATCTACTATCCTGAGATCGCCGGTCGCGTCGCCGCGGTGGTGCGGTCCTCCGGACATCGCGCGGTCACGATCTCGTCGTTCGACCATCACGCGCTGCTGCAACTGCACGCACTCGCCCCGGATATCGAGACGGCGGCCCTGTTCAGCGCCAGGCTTGTCAACCCGGTGAACCTCGCGCGGGACGCCCGGGCACAGTATCTGCATCCCCACTGGGCCTACGCCACCTTGGACCTGATCGAGGCCGCCCACGCTGCGGGGCTGCGGGTGGAGGTCTGGACGATCGATGACCCCACGCACATGGCGGAGATGACGCACAGAGGCGTCGACGGGATCATGACCAACGTTCCGGACCGGCTGCGCGACGTGCTCGCCGCCCGGGACTAACGTCCTGCGAGTTCCGGAGTGCCTGTGGTCATCCCGGCCTCCGTCCGCAGGCTGCCGACCGCGCAGCACATCCCTGCATCCCGCTCGCTCCGCCGGTGCCCGCCAGACCTCAATCCGGGTCTACTACCAGATGCACACCACGTCAAACGCCGAGAAAGCGCGATCCTCGGTGAGGAGGGGCACCCCCTCAATCTGCGCCTGAGCGGCGAGCATGCGATCAAAGGGATCGCGGTGCGCCACCGTGAACGCACCAGCCCTCAGTGCATGCTCAGAGGTCATCGGGAGTTCGATACCTCCCAGCCGCCGCAGGTGGTGGCGGTAGCCCGCGACGACCGCTTCGGCTCCTTCGAGCCTACCCAGGCGATGCTTCGTGGCGATCTCCCAGGCCGACGCACTGGAGACCACAAGGGTGTTCGCCGGGTCTTCTACGAGCGCCCGGGCCCGTCTGGAGAGTCGCCTGGGATCCATCAGAGCCCACAGCAAGACGTGGGTGTCGAGGAGCAGGGTCATCGCCACGCTGCGAGCTCCTCTTCGGGCAGAGGCTCGGAGAAGGATTTGGGCACATGACCCGCTATGAATCCCAAGATGCGCTTCCTGGGCGCTTCGTACGGCACCAACTTGGCGAAAGGCTTGCCGTACTTGGCCAGCACGATCTCCTCCCCGGCTTTGACCCGCTCAAGGAGCTCGGAAAGGCGCGTCTTGGCCTCGTG
>JBOGSE010000512.1:0-4754 GCA_050694895.1 bacterium
GAATCCTTACTGGTCCCCGTACACGGTGTAGTGCCAGCCCTTACGCGCCGCGCCAGTCAATTCGACCATCACGTGTTTGACCTCCGTGTAGTCGTCGAGCGCGTACGCCGAGAGGTCCTTGCCGAACCCGCTCTGCTTGAAGCCGCCGTGCGGCATCTCTGATGTCAACGGCAGGTGGTCGTTCACCCAGACCGTCCCGAACTTGAGCGCCCGCGCGGCGCGCATTGACTTGTGCACGTCCTTCGTCCACACGGACGCGGCCAGACCGTAGACGACGCTGTTGGACAGCCGTAGGGCTTCTTCTTCGGTATCGAATGGCAGCACGACGACCACCGGGCCGAAGACCTCCTGCATGACGATCTCCGTGTCGTGGCGGACGTCGGTGACGATGGTGGGCTCATAGTAGAAGCCCTTCGGGAACTGCGCCGGGCGCCGCCCACCAACCGCCACACGCGCGCCGGCGGCGCGCGCCCGATCAACGTACCCCTCAACTCGCTGACGCTGGGCTGCGCTGATCAGCGGACCCAGGTCCGTCGCGCGGCTCTCTGTGGGCCCGAGCCGGATCTTGCGCACCGCGTCGGTGAAGCCGCTGAGGAAGCGATCGTAGGCCGGGCGCTCGACGTAGATGCGCGTCGCGGCCGTGCAGTCCTGGCCCGTGTTGATGAACCCGCCGACGACAGCGCCCTGGATCGCCGCCTCGGAATCGGCGTCGGCGTAGACGATGAACGGTGCCTTGCCGCCGAGCTCGAGATGCACGCGCTTGACGGCCCGGCTCGCGCTGGCCATGACCTTCGCGCCGGTCTCCGTGGCTCCGGTCAGGGAAACCATATTGACATCGGGATGCGCGACAATCGCCTCGCCCACGGCATCTCCTCCCGTGATGACGTTGAGGACCCCGGGCGGCAGCCCCGCCTGCTCAGCGGCGCGGGCGAGTTCGAGGGTGGACAGCGGCGTCTCCAGCGCGGGCTTGATGACCACCGTGTTTCCCGCGGCCAATGCCGGCCCGACCTTCCAGGCCGCCATCATGAAGGGATAGTTCCACGGCGCGATCGACCCGACGACACCGACGGGCTCGCGGCGGATGATGCTCGTATGCGCCGAGGAGTACTCGGACGCGCTCTGGCCCTCCAGCCGGCGCGCGGCGCCGGCGAAGTAGCGGAGGTTGTCGATCCCAAAGGGGATGTCGCCGTCGGCGGCCAGCTTGATGGGCTTTCCGGCGTTGCGCGATTCGAGAGCGGCGATCTCGGCGGCACGCGTCTCGAGCAGATCGGCCATCTTCCAGAGGACCGCGGCCCTTGCTCCGGGGCTCGTGGTGGCCCAGCCCTCAAAGGCATCGCGCGCTCCTCCCACCGCCCGGTCCACGTCTGCCCGGCCGGCCTCAGGAACGGTCGCGATCGTCTCCTCGGTACTGGGATCGATGACCCGCGTCGTCTCGCCGCCGGCGGCATCCACCCATGCCCCGTTAATGAACATCCTGTACTGTGTCATGCCTTCCCCCTCTCGACG
The DNA here is from genome assembly GCA_050694895.1 of bacterium. Lineage (GTDB taxonomy): Bacteria > Sysuimicrobiota > Sysuimicrobiia > Sysuimicrobiales > Humicultoraceae > JBQTJP01. Next base: position 1,507 of record JBOGSE010000512.1, read on the forward strand.
GCAGCGACTGACGCCTCGAGAATATCAAGCCCGCCCGCGAGATCCTCGGGGCTTCATGGCTCCTCCCGCCCGGGCAGTTTCACTAATAGGACGGAGGCGTGATCGCCCACAGGGCCTCCAGCTTCCCCCGCCCGATGTTCCTCCACTTGTGGGGCACGCGGCTGCTGAAGGTCACGGCATCGCCGGCGTTGAGGATGTACCGCTCGTCGCCGACCCAGACCTCCATGCGCCCTTTGATCACCACCACGCACTCCTCGTCCCCCTCGTGCGTGTACGGCTGATCGCCGCTCCCGCCCCCGGTATCGGCCTCGGCCCAAATCATCTCCAGCCGGCCGTTCAGGTCGGGAGACAGGAGGTAGTCGGTGGCGCGCAGGCCGGGGTAGGCCAGCCTGGCGCGCTCGGACCGGCGGACCACCCGGCCGCTGGACGGTGAGGCCTCGTCGAAGAGCCGGCCGAGCGAGGATCCCAGCGCCGAGGTGATGCGCTGCAAAGAGGCGACGGAGGGGTTGACCCGGTCGCGCTCCAGCTGGCTGAGAAATGATTCGGTCAGCGCGGCCTTCCCAGCCACGTCCCGGATGGTGAGGCCCAGCTCGATCCGGCGCCGGCGCAGGCGCGCGCCGAGAGTGGGGGCGCAAGCGGCGCTGCTGGCCTTGGGGCGGCGGCGCGTCCGCGGGCTCATGGCGTCTACAGTATCATAGTGAAATCTTAAGTGATGATACACGTGGTTCGGGCCCGCGGAAGGATTCCCCTCCGGGAAGGCGAATCCCGTGGCCATCCATGGGGGAAGAGTAGCCCGCGGCTGTACGCCCCATCCAGCGGGGGCAAAGGAGGACGGTATGAGTCAGGGAGCACGGGTGTTGGCGGTCGCCGTCGTGCTGGTGATGGTTTCGTTGGGCGCGTGGCCCGCCGCCGTGCGGGCGCAGGCGGTGCTGCAGGCGGTCGGCACGGGCGAAGGCGCCGTGTCGATCATCGCGTGGGCCGGGTACATCGAGCGAGGCGAGACGGACAAGAGCTACGACTGGGTGACCGCATTCGAGAAGTCGACCGGGTGCAAGGTCAGCGTGAAGACCGCGGCGACCTCGGATGAAATGGTTGCCCTCATGAACGAGGGGGGCTTCGACCTCGTGACGGCATCGGGGGACGCCAGCAACCGTCTGATCTCGGGCGGCCGCGTCCAGGAGGTGAACATCTCCCTCGTCCCCAGTTGGAACACGGTCGACAAGCGACTGCAAAACGCCGCGTGGCATACCGTGGGCGGCAAGCATTACGGGGTGCCCTATCAGTGGGGCCCGAACGTGCTGATGTACAACACCAGGGCCTTTCGGACCCCGCCGAAGAGCTGGAGCGTCGTGTTCGCCGAGCAGAAACTGCCCAACGGCAGGTCCAACAAGGGACGCGTCCAGGCTTATGACGGGCCCATCTATGTCGCGGACGCGGCGATGTACCTGATGCATCACAAGCCCGCACTCGGCATCAAGAATCCCTACGAGCTTGACCGCAAGCAGTTCAAGGCGTCGCTCGACTTGCTGCGCCAACAGCGCAAGATCGTCCACCGGTACTGGCACGACGCCTTCGTCCAGATCGAGGACTTCGTCAACGAGGGCGTGGTGGCTTCGAGCTCGTGGCCGTTCCAGGTCAATTTGCTGAAGAGCAAGAAACAGCCCATCGCCAGCACGATCCCGGTGGAAGGCGCCACTGGATGGGCCGATACCACGATGATGCACGCCAGTGCCGCCCACCCGAACTGCGCCTATAAGTGGATGGAGCATTCGCTCAGCCTCAAGCTGCAGGGCGACCTGGCGGCGTGGTTCGGCTCGAACCCGGCGGTGCCGGCGGCGTGCAAGGGGAACGCACTGCTCGGGCCGAACGGCTGCGAGGTGAACGGCTTCAGCAACTTTGAGAAGATCTGGTACTGGAAGACGCCCGTCGCCAACTGCGGTGGTGGCCGCGAGTGCGTCCCGTACCATGAGTGGGTGACCAACTACATTGCCGTCATCGGAGGGCGTTGATCGAGCCCCTCGACGACGGACGCTGATCGTCAGGCGTACCGAGGGCCCAGCCGAAGCCGCCGGGCCTTCGGTGCGCTCCTGCACTTGTGACCCCAGACGGATCTGCCATGCCCGGTAGCCCGAGCGGCCGGAGCGATGGCAGGCCGTCCGGTGCGCCCCCCGGACCCCCCGCCGTGCGCTTCTCGCATGTCAACCGTTCCTTTGGGGATGTCAAGGCAGTCGATGATGTCACCCTGGATATCTTCGACGGCGAGTTCTTCTCATTGCTCGGCCCGTCCGGGTCGGGCAAGACCACGTGCCTGCGGCTCGTCGGCGGCTTTGATCACCCCACATCGGGCACGATCGAATTGCACGGGGTAGACGTGGGCGGCGTACCCCCGTACGAGCGGGATGTGAACACCGTGTTTCAGGACTACGCGCTCTTTCCTCACATGTCGGTCGGCGAGAACATCGCGTACGGGCTGATGATCCGACGGGTGCCGCGGCTTGAGCGCGAGGCGCGGGTGGCGGAGATGCTGGAACTCGTGCGCCTGGGCGGGATGGCCGGGCGGCGGCCTTCGCAACTCTCCGGCGGCCAGCGGCAGCGCGTGGCGCTGGCCCGTGCGCTGGTGAACCGGCCGCGGGTCTTGCTGCTGGACGAACCGCTCGGGGCGCTCGACCTTAAGCTGCGGCAGCAGATGCAGATCGAGTTAAAGGCGATCCAGCAGCACGTGGGAATCACGTTCATCTACGTGACGCACGACCAGGAAGAAGCCCTGACGATGAGCGACCGGCTGGCCGTGATGAACAACGGGCGCATCGAGCAGGTGGGCGCGCCCGCGGAGGTATACGAGAATCCCGCCACGGATTTCGTCGCGGGGTTCGTGGGAACCTCGAACCTGGTCAGCGGCGATGTGGCGAGGGCGATCATCGGCACGCCGGCCACGTTCACCATCCGCCCCGAGAAGATCCTGATGCGTGAACCGGATGCTCGCGTCGCGGATGGGATGTGCTGGGCTGATGGCCGCATTCGCGACGTCATCTATCTGGGCGCGCACACGCGCTACCGGGTGGACCTTGACGCGGGCGGCGCGTTGACCGTCACACAGCAGAATGTCGACAGCATATCCACCGACGTGCAGGCGGCGCGGGGCCGCCGGGTCAGGCTCACCTGGCTGCGCCTGCACAACCGCCCGGTGATGACGAAGGCGTGAGCGCGATGGTCCGATCGCCGGGCAGGCACCTGTCCGGCTATCTCTA
>JBOGSE010000513.1:0-1402 GCA_050694895.1 bacterium
AGTCATAGAAGTTGAACCAGTTATCCGGCGCTAAGCGGCAGTAATGTTCCAAGCGATCGACGTAGCGCTGGGTCCAGCGCTGGAGATCCTGATCGCGCCGCTCCCGATCGATAGTCACTGCCTCCGCGAACCACTCGAAGTGGATCTCGTAACGGTTACCGCCTCGGTATAAACCGAAGAACAGGAGGACCGGAACCCTGAGGACGTGTGCCAGCCGCATGGTCCCGGCGGGGAAACCCGCGATCCCGCCTAAGAATACGCAAGGCACGATGCGCGCGTCCGGGAACGAGCGGTCACCGAGGACCCCAATCATCCCGCCGCGATCCACGCACTCCTTGACCTTCAGCATCGTGTCCGGAGCGCCAGCGGGGATCACCGTTCCCGCAACCGCGGGGTTCAGAACTCTCATGATATCCCGAATTATCGGGGCGTTCTCCTCGTGCATGAGGATGCGGACCTCGAATCCGCCCTCAATCCCGGTGGCGCGCACGATCTCGAAGCTGCCCAGGTGAGCACCGAGCAGCAGGCAGCCCTGGCCGCGCGCCAAACATTCAGTGAAGATCTCGGCGCCTCGCAGGTCGATGTCGAAGAGATTGTACTGTCCGCGGAGAAGGTACACCCGGTCGAGGACCGTGGACGCGAAGCAATAATAGTGGCGGAAGAGATCGCGCCAAGCGATGGGGCGCGCCAGCACCCTGGATAAAAAACTCCGGATCGAAGCGCGCGCTTGGGGTGAGAACAAAAGATAGTACCCGCAAATGGGGTACAGCAAACCGCGCGCGGCCGCGCGCCCAAAATGCAGCGCCACCCATACGATCCACCGGCAGGCCAGGCGGTTGCTCCGTTCGCGCTGTTCGAGCCAATCCAGGTTCACGGGCCACCCTCGCTCAAACGCGCGGAAGGGCCGATCTCCATAACGCCGGCGGCTACGCGCCGGACACCGGCCATGCAGGTGAACGCTACCCGGCCCTTCTCCGCCGGCTCGATGCGGATGCAAAGCGGCTCCCCGGGCCGCAGCGGAGAGAGAAACTTAACCCATGGTATGCCCACGATAATGTTTGGTAATCCTGCCTGGATCGCGTTCATGACCTCATCCAAGATTAGCACGCCGGGGACCACCGGGTGACCGGGAAAGTGCCCAGCGAGCGCGGGATGTCCGGGATCGACGGTAACGACCTGTTTAAGCACCATCGGAAAACCGCGCGCGGCACGCCTGTACCAGTCCCTGCAGAGACTCCCGAGTCAGCTTGCCGGTTTCGTTGCGCGGGAGGCTCGCCACCCGGTACAGCGGCCTTGGGACGAATACCGGATCGATCGCGTTCCGCAGCGCGGAGAGGATGTGCGCGGTCGAACGCTCCGGCGCCACCACGAAGGCGATGAGGCGAGTATTGCCGGTGTCGCG
>JBOGSE010000514.1:0-4432 GCA_050694895.1 bacterium
CCGGCTCCTGTGAACCGTCAAGAGTTGGTCGAGCGAGTGCGAGGATACGCGCGCGCGGCCGGACGTGACCCGGCCACGCTGGGCATCGAGGGACGCGTCGCCATCGGAGGCGGGCCGGACGAATGGCGCAAGAGTGTTGAAGAATGGCGCGCGCTCGGCGCCACACATCTCAGCGTTGGAACGATGCGCGCGGGCCTGGCCACGCCCACCGCACACATCGAGTCAGTCAGGCGCTTTCGCGACGCCGTGCGGGATTAACGCGTCCCGCGTACTGCCCAGGCGCGAGCCGTCAGGCGGATCGAGCCGTCCTGCGAAACCGGAAGGCTCGCTCGAAGGCGCTCGCGGAGCGCCCCACGATCGTCTTCACTCAACGACACCGCATAGTCGGGAGCAGGAAACTGTCCTCCCAAGAAGGGCGACCAGTAGTCATCAAAGCCTCGAAAGTGTGTGGGCACGTCGATAGAGCGCAGTTCGACTTGCTCTAACCCCGCGGCTTCAAACAGGGCGCGGAGTGGATCGGGCCGACAGATTGGAAACCGCCGTCCCTCATCGAGCTCACGCGCCTCGGGCCTGAGCGCGACGGCAGCATCCCAGAAGTACCGCATGAGCTCCATCCCGCCGGCGTAGTCCCAGACATACGCCGAGACTGTGGCCCCGGGTCTGGTAACGCGGACCATCTCGGCCATGCCTTGTTGGACGTCTGGGACAAAGTTCAGGACGAGACCCGACACTACCGCACCATACGACGCGGAATTCATTGGCAAACGACCGGCATCACCGACCTCAAATCGCACGCGAGGGTCCGCAACGCGTTGCCGCGCAACGGCAAGGTATCCCTCAGAAGGATCGACCGCGTCCACTTCGGCAGGCTCGGCGTGCATCAAGATCATCTCGGTGAGTGCGCCAGTCCCGCAGCCGACATCCAACCATCGCCTCGATGGCGGGACATCGAGCCAGCGCAGGAATTCTCGGGCGACCAGACGACTCCAACGACCCACATAGGGCTCGTACGCGGCACCGCCGCTCCACATACTCCGGGCGCTCGGCTCGGTCATGCCTGCCGCCTTTGAAAGAGCCGGCTGAGTATCTGTATATGATCGACGGCGTTCGCCACCATGGCGGCCGCCAGGATCCCAAACAGCACATCATCCACGGTCTGCGCCCATGCCGCGCGGATCCAGAAGGTGCGGACGAGCAGCAGCGGCAGGTAGATGAACTGCAGCTGTCCGACCAGCTTGCCAAAACGCACAGGCGCAAACGTGAGGCCGCGCGCCCTGCGGACGCTCGCGATTTGCGTCGCGGCAATCAACAGCCCGGTCGCCGCGATCGGCAGCCACTTCCACCAGGGCAGGATGCCGATACCGTAGAGCGTCGTGAAGACGGAGTAGATCACCACGAAGTCGACCGTGCTGTCAAAGACGGCCCCGAACGGACGGTTCTGCCCGGTACGGCGCGCGATCGTGCCGTCTACCAGGTCGGTGGCGATCATCGCGAGGAGTGTCGCGGTCGCGATCCCCGGCAGCGACGCGATCAGGCTGTACAGCAGATAGGGCAGCATCACCAGGCGCGCGCCTGTCAGCGCGTCGGCGCAGGTGAACTGCGGATCCTTCCAGGAAAATCCACGATCACGCATGGCCGGTGAGTTGCGACGCAGGCCGGAGGCGACGGGCTAGGCGGTCAGGCCTCCGCGTACCTCAACCCCGAGGATCGCCTCCAATCCCCTGATCACCGCGCTGCTGTCCTGGCTGCCGAACCCCAGCGCGCGGGCGAGCTGCAGCAGCTCGGTCGCGCCGTTGGCCACAAGAAGCGGGACGGTCAGCTCGCGCGCCAGCGCGGTCGCCTGCTTGATGTCCTTGTGGGCCATATCGAGGCGGAAGCCGACATCGTCGAAAGCGCGCTTGAAGATCTTGGGGACAATGTACTGCAGCGCGGGGCTGTTGGCGGTCGAGGACGACAGCATCGCGAAGAACTTCCCGACGTCCAATTTGGCGGCCGTGGCCAGGGCCAGTCCTTCTGCGATGCCCGCGCTGGCAATGATGGCGATCATATTCTGGACCAGCTTGGCGGTGTGCCCGGCGCCTACGTCCCCAAAGTGATAGATGTGCCTGCCCATCGCTTCGAGCAGCGGGCGCACGGACTCAAGCGTCTCCTGGTCGCCGCCGACCATGATGGTGAGCGTGGCGGCCTTCGCGCCGGACGGCCCGCCCGTCACCGGCGCGTCGAGATAGCGCCCGCCCATCCCGATGAACTGAGCGGCGATGCGGCGCGTCTCGGGCGGATACCCGGTTCCCATGTCAATGGCCGTGTACTCTGGAGCCATTTCAGCGGCCAGACCACGCCTACCGAGCAAGATTTCCTCGACCTCGCGGGACGTGGGCACCATCATGATCGCGACGTCCGTGCGGCGGCCGGCCTCCGCCGGACTCGGGGCCTCGGTCGCGCCCCTGGCCACCAGACGCTGGATGGGCTCGCGGTTGCGATGCGCGACAAGCACAACGCCGTGCCCCGCGCCCAGTAGATGGCCCGCCATGTGCTCGCCCATCAGCCCCGCGCCAAAAAAGGCGACCTTCGCCATTCGTTCCTCCTCCGTGTGCCGCCAATTGTGCGGCCGCTGCTAGACCCAGGTCACGACGGGATACCGGGTCAGCCGTTCGTAGCCCGTCTCGGTGATCAAGAGCGTATCTTCGACCACTCCGGTCCCCAGCCCCTCAATGACGACCATCGGCTCGTAGGCCACGGTCATGCGCGGCCGCAGCTCGGTTGTGTTTCCCGCGAAGAGCCCGGGCACCTCGAGGACCGACATGCCGATGCCGTGACCGAATCCGCCCGGGCAGTAATACGGTTCGTACTTTGTCCCGCGTACCACCGCCCGCAGCGCGTTGGACACGTCGTCAATCGTCCTGCCGGGGCCCATGACCTCAAGGCCCGCGTGATAGAGGTCGAGCCCAACCTGAAGGAGGGCGCGCGCGTCCCCGCGAGCCGGTCCGATCACAGTGCACCGGCTGACATCCGACATGTAGCCGTCGAACGCCACCCCCAGGTCGGTGAAGACCATCTCACCGTCAACCAGCGCGCGGCGTCGCGGATGGCCATGCTTCAGACCGGCCTGCGCGCCTCCGACCACGGACGTCGCAAACCCTTCGCGGCCGCCCAGGGTATGCATGCGGTACACTGCGGCCGCGGCTACAGTAGTCTCCTCCACTCCAGACCCAAGCGCCGCGAAGAGCGCCTCGTAGGCGGCATCCGCGATCCGCCCGGCCTCACGCATTTTGGCGATCTCTTCCTCGCTCTTGATGATGCGGACGCCGTTGAGGACCTCATCCGCCGGCTGAAGTCCAATGAGGCGGGACGCCAGGGCTTGATGGAAATCATGCGGGAGCAAGGCGCTGCCCACCAAACCGACCCGCTTCGCACCCTGCGCGGCATCGGCCGCCAGTGTCGCCACTTCGTCAGCAGCCCCCCCGTAGATGGGCCCCAGGGCCACCCGCACATCACCCACCCGGCATGTCCAGATCATCGAATGCATCGGCTCGGCGTGCAGGATGCCGTCGGTGGTAACGATGAGGCGGCCGTCGGCATGCAGCACTGCGAAAGCGTTGCCATACACAGGAACATAGTTGGTCAGGTAGGTGACCGGCGCCGCGGCCTCGGTTTTCCCGGCCGCGTAGAGCACCAGACAATCGAGCCCTTGGCGCTCCATGGCGTAGCAGGTCGCTCGAATGCGCCGCTCGTACTCGGCATCGCTAAATGTCTGCACGAGGTAGGGTCTGCGGGCCTCCAGATCAAACGGCACGCGGGGCATCGGGTCGTGCCTCCTGACGGATTGCGTGGTCGCGCAGCGCCGGGATGACGGCCTCCATCGCCCGGCGCATTTGACTCAACGGGTCATAACTGGCGAATCGGATGATGGGCAGCGTGCACCCCGCGTCGATGAACCCGGCTAAGCGAGCGGTGACCTCTTCCGACGTCCCGGTGACAAGGCGCCACCGTAAGTACTCCTCCGGAAATGTCCCCATGTGGTAAGACTCGTAGAAGCGGCGCGCTTCCTCGAAGGCCGCCCGGCTGTTGTCCTGAACGTTGACATAGAAATGGATCATAGACTCGGCGGGCAGTGGATCGCGGCCGGCCTCGCGCGCATGGTGCAGAATGCGCTGCCAGCGCCGCCCGAACTCCTCCGGGGTGCTCATCTCGACCATCCATCCGTCGCCGATCTGGCCGACCCGCCGCAGCGCCCGCTCGATCATCGCCTCATCGGCATAGGGCGGCATGGGATTGCTGGCGATCGGGATCGGGCAGGGCTGCTGCACCGGCGTCACGTGGATCTGGACGTCATCGAACTGGTAGTAGCGGCCGTGGTGCGTCACCGGCTTGCCGGTCCAGAGCGCCCGCAGAATCTTGATGCCCTCCACCATCCGCCCGGCGCGCTGCTCCA
>JBOGSE010000515.1:0-5468 GCA_050694895.1 bacterium
GCTCCTTTGACCCTTGCTCGGCGAAAGAAGGGAGAGAGGAGCAGATGATGACCAGAGCGACCCGCCGTAACGAGTATACCGGAGAGAGGGCGCAGTGGCTGTACCTGGCCTTCGAGTTGGGCGTCGATGAGTGGAAGCTGGGGTTCACCTCGGATCTGGGGACCACGCCGCGGGTGCGAGTGATGCCGGCGCGGGATCTGAGGCGATTGGCGCGGGAGATCACGGCGGCGAAGCAGTGGTTCGGGGTGCCGGCGACCGCGGCGGTGCGGAGTTGCTACGAAGCGGGGCGTGACGGGTTCTGGCTCCACCGGCACCTGACGGCGGTGGGGATCGACAACCGGGTGGTGGACTCCTCGAGCATCGAGGTGAACCGGCGCCAGCGGCGCGCGAAGTCCGATGGGCTGGACGCCCGCAAGCTGCTGGGGATGCTGGTGCGGTACCACGCGGGGGAGCCGAAGGTGTGGAGCGTGGTACGGGTCCCCACCGTGGACGAGGAAGACCGGCGGCAGCTGCATCGTGAGCTGCGGACGCTGAAGAAGGAACGGACGCGAGTGACGAACCGGATCAAAGGGCTCTTGGCGAACCAGGGGATTCGGCTCCCGAAGAGACGGGGTCTGGGCGAGCTGCTGGAGCGAGTGCGGTTGTGGGATGGCTCGCCCCTGCCCGCGGGGCTGCGGGCCCGGCTGCAGCGGGAGTGGGAGCACGCACAGTTCCTGCACGGGAAGATCGTCGAGTTGGAACGGGAGCGCCAGCGGGCGATCACGCACGACCGCGGCCCCGCGGTCGAGAAGGTCCGCCAACTGCTGCGTCTGCGGGCGATCGGGCCGAGCGGGGCGTGGGTGTACGTGAACGAATTCTTCGGCTGGCGGCAATTCCGGAACCGGAAGGAAGTGGGGGCGGCCGCGGGGCTCATCCCGACGCCCTACCAAAGCGGGGACGCGAGCCGGGAGCAGGGGATCAGCAAGGCGGGGAGTCGGCACATCCGAGCGGTCGCCATCGAGATGGCGTGGTGCTGGCTGCGGTACCAACCTCGGAGCCGGTTGAGCCGCTGGTATCAGGCGCGCTTCGGGCGCGGTGGGGCGCGCGCGCGGAAGGTGGGCATCGTGGCGCTGGCGCGGAAGCTCTTGATTGAACTGTGGCGGTTCCTGGAGCACGGGGTGGTCCCGGAAGGCGCCGCGCTGAAGGCGTAGGGCATCGAAACGATCGCAAGGAGGGGTGCAACGACGAGTTGAGTGCGACGCTGGTGGAAGGCGCTCGGAGTGCTGCCGGGCCGCAAGACCGCGGCCGCGTGTTAGAAGGGGCGTCCTTCCCCCAGGGCCTGTCGGATTCGCCGCGGAGCGAACACAGGATGGGGTGCCTGGCCGGGAGTGGCCAGCACGGATAGAAGGTCGTTCGAGGCCTTCGGGCCCGGACGCACGAGGCAGGCCGCCAGCGACACGCAGTCAGCCGAAGAGTCGTACGCCGACACGGTTATCAACGGGGCTTGACAGCAAAGCCTTCATAGAAGGTTGCAGCGATCGCTGTGTTGGCGGTGTTAGACAGTTCTGCCTAATTCTTGTGGGAATTATCCCCTTGATGACGGTGATACGCCATGACTAAACTGCCGTTGGCTGACAAATTACATGAGGGGTTCGAAGTTAGCAAGAATGTTGCCGATGCGCTCTTCGATTCGAGCCAAGACCTCCAAGACCCACAGGCCATTCTCGAAGGCTATGCCCGTGGTGCCTTCGAAATGCACATCCATTTCGGGTTCGTGGTCGTCGGTGCGTTTGCCATACCATGTCACGAGTTCTGTGCCCGGTTTCAACGGTACTGGTTTCTCCGAAGACGGCAGCACAGAACGTTCGCAACGGAAATGCCTCAGGGAACCGCGTATCGTGTACTCTTTATGAGCCGCAAGGACCATGACGATTTGCCGGTGCTTGTCTTGGCGAGAGAGATCGTTGAGGATGGTAAGCGGATGGAGTTTGCCCGGTTCGCCCGTGTACGGCTGACATGCCTCAGCGAGTGTCTGGTGATGCGGAAGGAGGCCCGGCAGCCGCCCTTTGAACGCACTGGTAGCGTCGGTTTGCTTCCCGATGATTGGCCAAGAAACGAGTTCGGGTTTATGCGTGTGCGCCTCCGTGCCTCGCTGAAACAATTGCCACGCGAGGTAGTCGAGCGACGCACGGAAGTTGAACAGTGCATCTCCGATGATCAGGTTCCACTCGTTGGGCAACGTGGGGACTTGTCCAACGTGAATGATCAAGCACCCGTCGGTTCTGTCTTCGCGGAATTCGATGCCGAACGGGGACCGGTGTCCTTGCGTTTCAACCCAAGCACGTATTTCGACTCCCACTCCCTTCGCGTGATATACTGCCCGGTGAAACTTCGCCCAAGCATCCGCAAGAACGCTCATGGCAGATAGAATGGTGGGAACATGCCTAAGCGAAGGAAGTCACTTGCCCGTCCCGACGAGTCCAAGCAAAGAACGCGCAAAGGACTGGAAATCCCAGTCCCTACGCGGGGCCGATTTTTTGAGGAATTGGACCGCACGGTCAAGAAGCAGCCTACGAAGTCTTCTGGACGCGGGACAGCATCGCATTGAACATCCCGCATCGATCCCCACTATTGTTGTAGCGGAAGGCGTACTCGTCCAAGTATGCTTGCAGGTGTTTGGCCGAAACGCCGTGATAGACCCCACTAATTCCGTTCTTTACCAAAGCCCAGAATCCATCGACCGTCTGCGTATGAACATCACCTTTGACGTAGACCTTTTGGGTATGGTGAACCCGCTTGTGCGTGTACCCTCTCTTTCCCAACGTCAGGTACGGTTGGTACTCATCGGTGTAAATGATGGAGGCTGGAAGCACACGCTGCGCCAGGCTGGAGATCAAGGTATGCGCTCGGGCGTCGGGAATTTTCATAGCTGCTATGCGTCCGAGTTTCCCATCTTTTCCTCGCTCGGCAATCCCGAACACGGGAACCTTCTTCGAATCTCCGGCCCCGGGGCGCCCAACCTTGCCTCGGCGCTTCCCGCCAACGTAGGTCTCATCCGCCTCGACGGTTCCACCAAACGGCCCTTCACCATCCTGCATCATCAGCGACCGAATCTTGTTGAACATCCGCCATGCCGTTTTGTAGGTGACGCCCAGTTCCCGCTCCAGTTGTTTCGCGGAGATACCGCATCGAGTGCTGGACATGAGATAGATCGCATAGAACCAGAGGCGAAGCGATGTGGCCGAATCCTGAAAGATCGTTCCAGCCATCGGGTGTTCATGATGGCCGCAGAATTGGCAGGAGTACGACGGTCGCGTATGATCCCGATGGTGCTTCGTCACCCGCTTGCATGTCGGGCAGTAAATGCCATCCGGGTACAGTTTCTGCACAAGATACTCCAGGCAGGCCGCGTCATCGGGGAAGTCATACTCAAATTCAAAGAGTGCGTACCGAGACTCGGATGCGGAAGATCGTTTGGGCGCAGACCGATTTACTTTCGACATAGACACCACTCCTTTACCGGGATTCCCGCATTATGATGGTCATAGGTTTGACCACCGGGAGGCCTACTACCATGATTCAGCGGGAATCCAAATGTCCCAAGTGCGGGACAGAAATGCTCCAAGAGGGGGAATTCCATCTCCCGTCCGTCCCAGGGCACAGCGTTCATCCCGGAGGGCGGGTCGAGCATGAGTTTCGCTCTGGCATCAACATCATTGTCTTGGCGTGTCGGAACTGTGGCTATGTTGAGGTGTACCATCGGGGGTATCTCCAAGGTGTCACGATTCGCTAGACTATATATACCACACGGCAGTACAGCCGTCAAGGGGATAGTTCCCATTCTCGTTAGGCATCGGTGAGCGAGTGAGTGGCAGGGTCGCGACGATATGCGCGATTTTTGGTCGCCGGGTGAGAAGAAGGTGGCACGTGCGGTATTCGAAGCAGCCCTTACTCGCGAATGCGCCGCCATAAGGCGCGAGGTTGAAGCAATACTGAAGCGCTCGTCCGATTCAGCGGCGATCTGGCGGGCACATGATTTCCTATCCAAGAAACGGCGCGAGGTTGATCAGAAGTACGATTTTCGCTACTCGGTGCTTCCGAGCGTGCTTGGCCGTCTGCTCGCTGAAGGCTGGGTCAGAGAGGCGGAGCTTGCGAAGCTCAAGCCGGAGAAGATTGAGCTGATCAAGCGAAGCGCTTCAGCGTGGAGGGAAGTCGATGCCTAACCGGCGGCGGCACCGATCCATGCTTCGTGACCTGCTCGCTGGCAATCTCGGTCTTGTCGTTTGTGGTACCGTAGCTGGCCGTGGCTCTGCAGAGCTTGGGCGCTACTACGCCGGCCCGGGCAATCGGTTCTGGGCGCACGCTTGCCGAGGTTGGGCTGACGCCACACGTTCTCGCGCCCGCTGACTATGAGCAACTCCTCAGGTTCGGGATTGGCCTCACGGACCTCATCAAAGGACAGGCCGGGCGCGATGATCAGGTTCCGTTCGCCCGAGCCGATGCCATGGCGCTGCGGGCCAAGGTGATGCTCTACCAGCCACGGTATCTCTGTTTCAACGGGAAGCGAGCTGCCCGCGAGTTCCTCCGCCGCCCTGAAGTGGAGTACGGGGTGCAAGCCGAACGCATTGGCCGAACAGTCCTGTTTATCGCCCCGTCGACGAGCCGCTCGGCCAACGCGTTCTGGGATCTGTCGATTTGGCACGACCTTGCCGGGCGTGTCCTTCGCCGGAACCGCCCCCGCTGATGATCGGCCGCGACCGCCCCTTCACTAGGCTCCAGGGCCAGTACTTGGCCTTTATCCATCTGTATGCCAAACTCAATGGTCGGCCTCCGGCGGAGGCGGACATGCAAGCCTACTTCAAGGTGACGCCGCCGTCGGTTCATAATATGGTCTTAGGACTTTCCGCACGTGGGCTGATCGCGCGCGTGCCTGGCGAGCCGCGCTCGATCAAGGTCTTGGTTCCCGCCGATGAGATACCGGATCTCGAGTGAGCCGCCGCAGCTCAAAACCAAGACGTTAGGTCGCTTCGTGCCCGGACGGTCTAGATTCCATGCCCGGACACGACAAGGAGGACCTTCATGCAAGAGGATGTGGCTTTTAACGCCCTCGCGAGTATTGCACGAGATTGGCGGTTCGGTCGGGTCTTCGTGATGCTCGCAATCCTGACGGTACTCACTGTAGTTGCTTGTCAACGAGAGATCCCTTCATCTGAGAAAGAGGGGAACTTAAAGCGTTCTAAAGGGTCACAGGCGATTGGTATGCTCGAATGGGAAATCCGAGAGGCCGCTACGGGCGAAGTCCTCGATAGCGGGAAGAAGACCGTAGAACTCAAGGACGTCAAGATTACCGAGGAGACGGGTAAAGACGGTCGGATCTTCTTTCCCAAGCGAGTTCTTCTCGGCAAAGGCTTCTACTTTGAAATGGCTGAGTTTCCTGACGGGAGCCAATCAGAAAAAACGGGATTCGGATTGACTGTTCACCACGAGAG
>JBOGSE010000516.1:0-7496 GCA_050694895.1 bacterium
GCCCCGGGCTCGGCGGGCATCAGCCGTCCGTCGTGGCTCCGCGTGCCTTCGGGAAACATGACCAGAACTTCTCCGCGCGAGAGCGCCTGCAGAGCGGTGCGAATCGACTGGCGATCGGCCTGCCCGCGACGGACCGGGAACGAGCCCACCGACCGTAACAGCGCCCCGAGCAGGGGATTCTGGAAGAGCTCCTGCTTGGACATGTACCGGGCGCTTCGGCGGAGCGCCACCCCGGCGATGAATGGATCGGCCGCGCTTACGTGGTTGCAGATGGCCAGAAGCGGTCCGCTGGACGGTTCGTGCTCACGGCCTTCGATGCGAAGACGAAAGAGCGTACGGAAGCACAGCGCGAAGAAATTCTTCCACAGACTATACCACACCGATGCGCTCCCGGACGAGGCCGACAACGGCTTCGACGACCTCGTCGGCCGTGCGGTCCGTGGTATCGATGACGGTGGCGTCGGCGGCGGGGCGCATCGGCGAGTGCTCACGGGTCGCGTCGCGCCGGTCACGCTCGGCCTGCGCGCGCCGGACCTCTTCGAGGGCGATCTCTACGCCGCGGGCCCGCAGCTCATCGTGCCGCCGTCGGGCCCGGGAGTCCAACGAGGCCTCGAGGAAGACCTTGACCTCGGCGTCGGGAAAGACAACCGTGCCGATGTCCCGTCCTTCCATCACGACGCCGCCCGCGGCGCCCAGCGATCGCTGCCTGGCCACCATGGCGGCGCGTACGCCGGGGACAGTGCTCACGATGGACGCGCCGTCGCTCACCGCCGGCGTCCGGATCACGTCCGTGACATCCTCGCCGTCGACGATCACGCGCTGACCATCGGGACCGCCACGGAATTCTATCGCCAGCGACTCCGCCACCGCCGTGACGTCGCGGGCGTCCGCAAGATCCACGCCTCGCCTGGCGGCCACAAGGGCCACGGACCGGTACATCGCGCCGGTGTCAACATAGCCGAATTTCAAGCGAGCGGCCGCCCCCCTGGCAACGGTCGACTTCCCCGCCGCCAGCGGCCCGTCTATCGCGATGACCGGCCTGCGGGCCGCCGCGCCACGATGCGCCCGAGCAGCCAGGCACGTCCTCCTTCCCGAAAGACCCCTTCTTCGAGGTCCAGCACGTCCCAGCCGCGGAACCGGCGACGCAGTTCTCCGTGTCGCAGTCTGTTCCGTATGCCCGCGGGCCCGCCGTCGTTCGCCCGGCTCTGGAGGTGAGTTTCCAGGATCATGACTCCTCCGGGCCGCACGGACGACTTCAGCGCGCTCAGCAGACCGCGCTTGAGAAAGAACATGTTGATGACCAGGTCGTAGCGGGCGCGTGGGAGCCGGTAGGTGTCAAGATCCGCTTCGATCCATCGCACGCGTACGCCTCGACGGCGCGCACGCCGCCGAGCCTCGCGCAGGCCGGTGGCCGAGATATCGATCGCGTCGACCGTGTATCCGGCGCGGGCGAGAAAAATCGCGTTGCGTCCCAGGCCCGCGGCGACATCCAGCGCGCGGCCCCGGGGCAGTGATCGAATCCACCGCCGCAGCAGGCCCGACGGCGGCCCATCGTGGCTGTACTCGTGCGCCCGGTACTTCGCCTCCCACCTCGCGCGTTCAGCCTTCACGATGGCCGCTCCGCAGCCGCGCGCTCAGCGCCTGACGGTTCGCGCGGCGATGAGTGCCGACCGTGCCACGACGGTGTGGCCGTGGAGGAACACCACGTCGCCCACGCGCTCACCCGCCTCGATCGGGGGACGCAGATCCGTCCGCACCCTGACCAGAGGCGTCACTTTCGCGCCGTTCTTGATCACGGCGTGCACGTCGGCAGGAACAACCGCGGGGATCTCTAGATTGGGTCGGCCGAGGGGCACCATGGCCAATGACTCACCCTGCTCAGCCACGCGCACCAGACGAAACGACTGGAAGGTCTGATCGAGCAGTCCCTCGACATCACGATACATCTGCTGACTGCTTTGGCTGTTCAGCACAACCGCCAGGAGTTGCCAGCCCTCGCGTGTCGCCGAGGCCACGAGACACGGACCCGAGGCCGCGGTCCACCCTGTTTTCACACCGTTGGCACCGGTGTAGCGGCCGAGGAACTTGTTGCTGTTGACGTACTCCTGCTGCGGCCTGTCGGCCCGCGTGAGGACCCACACCTGGGTGCTTGCGAGCCGGGCGAAGCTCGGATGACGCAGCGCGTCCCGCGCGATCAGGGCCAGATCGTGGGCCGTGGTGTAGTGACCGGGATCGTGGAGGCCGTGTGGATTCACAAAATGGCTGTTGCGCGCGCCCAGGCGGGCGGCCCGTGCGTTCATCTCTTCAGCGAACCGCTCGACGCTCCCCGAGGCGGCCTCGGCCAGCGCCACGGCCGCGTCGTTGGCGGATCGCACCATCATGGCCGCCAGCAGGTCGCTGACCAGCCACTGCTCGCCGACCTCGAGCCCGATCGACGACCCGTTTCGCTGCGCGGCGGCGCGTTGGCTGATCGACACGACGCTGTCTGGGGGCAGCCGCTCGATCACCAGCAGTGCCGAGAGGATCTTCGTCGTCGACGCCGGCGGCCACCGGCGGTGGATCTCGCTCGCCGAGAGCACGGCTCCCGTTTTGACGTCCATGACAATGGAGGCAATCGGGGCGGCAGGTTTTGGCGGGATGAGCGGCTTGGGCTCAGCGCGCTTTCGCGGCGCCCCCGACGCCACGCCCGTCGCGATCAGAAGGGCCGCGACGAGCACCGCTGCCGGCCTCATCGCGCCTGCGGGGGCGCGCATTAGCGGACCGAGTCGAGCAGGGCCTGGACGCCACCCGCCCCCATGGGCGGGAGATCGGACAGGTCGCGCAGGCCGAAGTAGCGGAGGAACAATTCCGTGGTGGCGAAGAACATGGGCCGTCCGATCGTGGGCCGCCGGCCTGCCTCACGGATCAGCTGCCGCTCGAGCAGCCGCTCGATA
Source organism: bacterium (assembly GCA_050694895.1). Lineage (GTDB taxonomy): Bacteria > Sysuimicrobiota > Sysuimicrobiia > Sysuimicrobiales > Humicultoraceae > JBQTJP01. The sequence goes on from JBOGSE010000516.1 coordinate 2,934, forward strand.
TGCCAGTCGCTCCGGCTACCGCGGATTTGTTCGATATCCCCCCGCGTGGCCGGCTGCCGGTACGCGATGATGGCAAGCACCTCCAGGGCGCCTTTGGTCAGCGACTCGCTGTGCTCGGTCTGTAAAAACTGACGGACGATCTCGGCGTGCTCGGGCCGCGTGCCGAGCTGATGTCCTCCGGCCACAGCCTGCAGCATTAGACCAATGCCCCGGTGCTCGCGCAAGTAGTCAAGCGCGCGGGCCACCGATGGGGTCCCTGCTCCTACCGCCTCCGCCAGCCGGTTCACGCTCACGGGCCCGCCGGCGACGAAGAGCACGCTCTCGATCTTTGCCGCGAGCTCGTGGAGTCCGGCGTCTTCCGGGGCGTCTGAGGGCTGCGGTGCATCTGCCGCCGGAATCGCGGTGGCCGGGGTGTCCTGGTCGGGGATCACGTCCGCGCCGCGGTGATGAGAATCGGCGCCATGGGGGACGCCTGCTGCACGCGCACCTTTCGTTCTTTGATGAGTTCGAGCAGCGCGACAAACGTCGCCACGATGAACACGGTCGAGACCCGCGCCGGGAACAGATCCCCAAAGCCGACGCCGCCCGGAGAACGGGTCAGGGCGGCGAGAATAGCCGCCATGCGATCGGCCACGTGCACCGGCTCGTCTGCGACCTCGGCGGCCTTGTTGCGGCGCGCCCGCGCTAAGACGTCCTGAAAAGCGCGGAAGAGATCATCCAGTGTGACGCCTTCGAGGAGCAGCTCGACCGGTTGGTCATCCGGCGATCGGACGAAGATGCGCTGCTGCAATTCTTCGAGCGCGCGCAGCGCCTCCGCGGCCTCACGGAAGGCCCTGTAGTCGGCCAGCCGTTCCTCCATTCGCTCCGCCAGATCGCCTTCTCCGGTCTCGGGCAGGGGCTCCGGCGGTGGGGGCTTGGGGAGGAGCAGCTTGGTCTTCATCTCGACCAGCGTGGCCAGCATCCAGAGTGTCTCCGTCGCCTCGCCGAGGTCGAGCGATTGCTTCGTGCGATCGAGGAAGTCGCGGGCGAGGTCGGCCAGGGGAACTCCGGTGAGATCGATCTTGCCCTGATGGGCGAGCGTGAGCAGCAAGTCCAACGGACCTTCAAACCCGGGAACGCTGACGCTGTACCCGGCCGTGCGTGCAAAGGGCCCCGTCGTCTGGGGCTGCTGATCCGTAGTGGAGGGCTGCGGGGCCACCGGCTCTCGTGAGGGCTTTTGCGGCGCGATCAGAGCACCCCTAGCCGACGGCCTGCGCGATCAGCCAGTTGACTGGTGGCAATACCAGTCCGCTGATAAGGCCCGGAACAAGAACGAGCAACAGGAGCAGGAGCACCGGCCCATAGGCGGCCATGCGGTCGTAGGCGATCGCCTGGGCGGGCGGCAGAAGCCCGGAAAGAATCTTCGAGCCGTCGAGCGGAGGAATCGGCAGCAGGTTGAAGATCGCCAGGATCGCGTTGATCTGGATCGTCGCGAAGACGGTTCGCGCGAGGAGCGTCGACGGGTCGATCAGGCCGAGTTGAAACACGAGGCCGAGAATGAACACGAGCGTTATGTTCGCCAGCGGACCTGCGGCTGCCACGAGCATCATCCCCTGCCGCCAGTTTGCAAAGTTCCGCGGATTCACCGGCACCGGCTTCGCCCACCCGAAGCCCGCAACGACGAACAGGAGCGTCCCGAGCAGGTCGAGGTGCACAATCGGGTTGAGCGAGAGCCGACCCAGGAGGCGCGCGGTCGAATCGCCCAACCGGTCGGCGATGAGGGCATGCGCAAACTCATGCACGGTGACGGCCACGAGGATCGCCGGCACGGTGATGAGGAGTGTCTCAAGACTAAGCCCTCGCATCAGCGGGGGATCGGTGTCCCGGTGGCCGGCCGCACCAGAGGACGGTCGAGCCGGACGAGGTCATCCAGAGTCTCGCGCTCGACCACGACCTGGGCAGATCCGTCCCGCACGAAGACCACCGCGGGACGAGGAAATCTATTGTAGTTGCCTGCCATCGCGTACGTATATGCTCCCGTCGCGAAGACCGCGAGGGTATCGTCCTCGCGAACCTCCGGTAGATCGGCATCCCAGATAAGTACGTCGCCCGACTCGCAGCAGCGTCCCGCAACCGCGGCGCGCTGCGTCGGCGTCTCCGCGGCACGCGTGGCCACGACGGCCTGATACCGCGCGCCGTAGAGAGCCGGCCGCGGGTTCTCGTACATCCCGCCGTCCACCGACACGAAGGTGCGCACACCGGGCACGCTTTTGATCACCCCCGCGGTGTAGAGCGTGATACCGGCGTTGCCCACGATGGAGCGTCCGGGCTCCACGAGCAGCGTCGGTGCCGCCACGTGATACCGGTCAATCAGGTCGTTGACCGTTCCGGCGAGCGCCTCGATGTAGGCCGCCGGGGTCGGCGGCTCGTCATCGGCGAGATAGCGGATGCCCAGGCCGCCCCCCAAGTTGAGCTCTTCCAGGACAAACCCGCGTCCGCGCATCTCGGCGGCGAAGGCGATCACGGCATGAGCGGACAGGAGAAAGGGTTCCAGTTCGAAGATCTGCGAGCCGATGTGGCAGTGCAGACCGCGCAGCCGCAGGCCAGTCGCGTTCAAGGCCGTCCCCACGGCCTGTTCGGCAGCCGGCCCGAGCAACCCAAAACCAAACTTCGAGTCGACACCGCCGGTTTGGATCGCTTTATGCGTGTGCGGCTCAATACCCGGCGTGACGCGCAACAACACGTCGGCCTGCCGGCCGCGCTCGCGTGCAAGCCGGTCGAGCCAGGTCAGCTCGCGCTCGTTGTCGACCATGAAGCGCCCGACCCCCACCTCGAGCGCGTAGGCGATCTCCTCCGGCGTCTTATTGCTTCCGTGAAAATGAAGCGCGCTCGCGGGAAGGCCCGCCCGTAGGGCCGTGTGGATCTCCCCGGCGCTCACAACATCGAGCCCGAGGCCTTCCTCGTGCGCGACCTGGCAGGTCGCTATGATGCACAGCGCTTTGCCCGCGTAGAGCGCCCGCGCGGGGCCGGGATAATAGGTTTGCAGGGCCTGCAGATACGCGCGGCAGTTTGCCCGCATCCGGCCCTCATCGATGACGTGCAGGGGGGTGCCGTAGCGTTGCGCGAGGTCGGCCGCGCTGATGCCGCCAATCATCAGGTGGCCGCGGCGGTCGACCGTGAACCCGTGGCGTTCGGGGATCATCATAATCTATGCCAACCTAGCATGGGCCAGTCAGAAGTGTCAACGTGACCTCACAGCCGTGTAAATGAAACGGGTAGTGGGCATGGGCGTAGTAACCGGTAGAGGTGACTCCACACATGAGAAAATTCTCCATCCTGCTCTTCGTCGCCTTCGCCTGCGTGAGCGCGCAGGCTGCACCCATGGCGTCCTTACGAGGCTCTGGCGAATGGGTGAGATTCCCATCGAATCCTGTCCTGCGGGCGCCGGATGATCGGGCGATCGTTGCTGACCCAAGCATCCTGTTCGACCCGGCCCGGCGGCGCTACCGCATGTGGTTCGGTCATGTGGGCGTGGGTCTTCAGGGCGGCCCGGCGGCACGGATTGGATATGGGGATTCTCCCGATGGCCTGCGCTGGAGCAATCTTGCTTTCGAACTCGTCCCCCTGGGAGCGCAGGGCGCCTGGGACGACCGGCACGTGGAGACGCCACACGTCATACGCGATGACGGCGAGCCAGACCCGGCGAAGCGGTTCAAGATGTGGTACAGCGGTCTGACGGGCGAGCACACCTACCGCATCGGATATGCAACGTCAGCCGATGGGCTCACGTGGCGCAAGCTCCCCGCCGGGCAATCTCCGTACGGCAAGGCGGGTCTCGTCCTGGATGTGCAGGACGGCGAACTGGCCGTGTCCGATCCAACCGTGCTGCAACGAAACGGGAGATATCATCTCTGGTTCTCGATGCTCAGCCTTCGCGGAGGAAAACCGGACGGCGGAATCGGTTACGCGACATCCGAGGACGGCATCCGGTGGCGGCGCCACCCGGCCAGCCCCGTGGTGCGGGGATCGGGATGGGACGCCCGCTGGGGCGTCGAAGGATGGCCGGGCATTCCCTATGTGCTGTGGAGCGGGCAGGAATACGAATTGTGGTATCACGCCGGGCTGTATCCCAAGGATGCACGGGTCGACCCTTCCAAGCAGGCGATCGGGTACGCCGCCTCAAAGGACGGTGTGCGCTGGCGCAAACTGGACCATCCCATCCTCGTTCCTGACACGTCCCAGCCGTCTGAAGCTCAGGGATGGTTCCCCGGGACGGCGGCAATCTATCAGGGATCGCGCACCCTCCTCTACTGGCCCGCGATCGCCAACAACCGCATCGCTCTGAATCTTGCCATCAGGGAACGTTAGGAGCCGTTCGTTGCCACGCGCACATCCACTCCCCTACCCCCGCTCTCTTGCGTTTGCCGTCTCCGCACTCGTCCTGGGTCTCTTCGTCACCGGGTTGTGGGCGCAGCCCGCTCAATCGCCCATCGGGGCGCCCGGCGATGCAACGCATTCGCTCGAATTCGGGGGCCGCACGCGCACGTACCTGCTCCACCTGCCTCCGGCGATCGCCACCCCGAA
>JBOGSE010000517.1:0-6970 GCA_050694895.1 bacterium
TCGCCGTAAGACTCGGTCTGGACCCCCTGTATGGCAAGGCCCTCAGCGGCCTCGGCCTGGTGGAGTGGCTGCGGCGGCGCTTCGATTCTGCCGCGAAATATCTCACGGAAGCCCGTGATGTGTTTGAACGGGTCGAAGACCTCGGCGAGATGAGCCGCGTGCTGACGAACCTCGGGGTGGTCCGCCGCGAACAGGGGCGCTATCAGGAGGCGCTGCGAGCGCTGGAGCAGACCCTTCGGATCAAGGAGCGCCTCAATGACGGCGGAGGCCGAAGCGCGGCGCTCGACGAAACGGCTCAGGTCTTGCTCGCTATGGGGCGCACGAGCGAGGCGGCGCGTGCCGCCCGTCGGGCGATCCGGGAAGCCCAGGCCTCCAGCGACCGGATGCGTGAGGCCGAGGCGCAGGTCACACTCGGCCGCATCCTTCGGGCCCGCGGTCTAGACCGAGATGGCATCGCCCTGCTTCGTGGGGCCCTGGAGAACTTCAAGCGTCTGGGGCTGGCCGGCCGTGCGGCGACCCTCTCGGCCGAACTCCGCGTGGCAGTTGCCGGTGCCGGCGCCCAGGGCGACGCCGCCCGATACCTGAAACCCGCCAAGAACCGCAGCCTGCACTTCAAAGAACGGACCGTCGAGGCGGCACTGCTGCCGCTGCTCTAGCCTACCGGGTCCACGGCCCCAGTCTCCGCCGCACCGGCCGCAGAAGCCCTGCCAGCCCGGCTCGATCCACTTGCCGGCCTAGCCCAACGCGCGAACGGGCATAACCTTGCCGGGAGACTATTCCGGCCATGAGGCTGTTTGCAGGCATTAGCCCGGCGCCGCCGAGAGCGGTGGGACGCCGCCGCATCCTAAGCCACGCCACGGGTGCGCGCGGCTTCTCGTTGCTCGAAGTCGCCCTTGTGCTCCCGCTCATCGGGATCCTGATAGCTGCCGGCCTGACGACCATGCGGCTAGCGATCGCCCGCGAGGAGGTCGACGGGTGGGCTCGTTCGTTTGCCTATGATATCGCCGCCGGCCGTCAGGCCGCGATCACCCGAAGAGCAACGGTCACGGTAGGTCTGGCGACCGAGAACGCGGGTGGGAGCCCAACCCCCGAGCCGCCACCTGGCACCAACCACCCCTACAAGATCTACACCATCGGCATCAGCGGCGGCGGCACGCTCCGGCAGGCGACGCTGCCGTCAGATATCTCCATGACGACCACCTGCCCTGCCGGTGGCTGCTCGTTCGACCGCAGAGGAGTCCCGATCGCCACAGGCTCGATCACATTTACCAGCGCTTCCACAGGACGCTCTTTCACGATCACAATTGAGCCCGGCACGGGAAGGGTCTCGTACAGTGAGCCCTAGCCTCGAGAGTAAGGGGAGCTCCCCGCGCGCAGGAGGCGGGTTCACGCTCGTTGAGATCGTCGTGTCGACGGCCATTCTCGGACTGGTGACGTCCGCGCTCCTCAGCGGCCTCATGTACGGGATGACGGCGGCACGCCGCGGGCAGGTCAGGGGGACGGCCGCTGCTTGGGTGCAGGCCGAACTCGACTACCTTCGTGTGCAGGGCTACCCATTCCTGGCCGACGATGTGGCCGCGGGCACCCGGACCCTTACCAAGACACTGGGCTACACGACCTACGGAAACCTCTCCGAGCCGAGGATCCCGGAGCAGTTTGATCGGGCCGTCGTAAAGGCCGAGGACGTCGCTGGATTGCCGCTCAGAAGGCTGACCGTCACTCTATACGAAACTCCGGAATCTCCCCCCTTCACGATCCTCGCCACGTACGTTTCGAACTTTACCTATGCTGCAGGTCCGTAGACCTGTGAGCCTCAACCCACCGCCGCACAGAAGCGGGGCCAACGGCTCGTTCCGCCCTCAGACGGGCCTCACGCTGCTTGAGCTCATGGTGACCACCGGCCTGATGGCCGCTCTCGTGGGATCCATGTCGATACTGGTGGGCGTGGCGATCCGCAGCAAGCTCGTCGTCGCAGTTCGATCGGCGGATACCGAGACGGCACGGCAGACCCTGGAGTGGATGTCTGAACGCTTGAGGAATGCGGGCCTCAACCTCAAGCCGAGCGAGCAGGTTGAGCTGCGGTGTAAGGACATGGTGGTCGCCCAAGACGCCGCCCTCCGTCCTACGGCGAACAGCATCCACGTCAGCGGAGAAATCGTGAACACCGATACCATAGCCGCAAATGAGGTCACGACCGTTGGCTATCGCCTTGGGAACGATCCCGGAACGGGCGTCCAGATCGTCATGGAGTACAGGCGGCCGTGCTCCGGCGGGGGAGAGACGATCACTCCCCTCTCGAACCCTCGAGTCACGGTTACGAACCTCTCCTTTGACTACTTCTCCGGCGCCGGCGTTCGAATCACTAACCTGACCGATGCCGGGCAGATCCGCCTCATTCGGATCATCCGGATCTCGCTGACCGTCCAGGGGGCAGAGGGAAGCTCTGGGGTGCAAATTCAGACTTGGACGCGCGACGTGATGCTGCGCAATCCCGAACCCAACGTGAACGACTGGAAGAACCTCAATGAGTCCTACTAGAGAGCGCTGGGAGATTGATCGCGATGGGTCGTGTGAGAGGAACGCCGAGGGGCCAGCGTGGCGCGATGATGATGTACATCCTCCTCGTGACGGGACTGCTCGCCGTCGTCACCGTCGGCGTCATTGCGGTCATCTCCTCCGATATCTCGGCGGGCGTGCGGCAGTTGCAGGCCGTCAGAGTGTTCAACGTCGCTGAGGCCGGGGTCCACTACGCGTTGGCGAGACTTCAGACATCGGGTGCCGCAACGTACGCGGGAGAGACCATTTCGATCACCGATGGAGAGACCGTCCTCGGAACGGCCGTGGTCACCGTTGGCTGCATCGATGGCATTACGCTTCCATGTATCGGTCCCTACGCCGCGTACAGACGAATCGTTTCCGCGGGTACGCTGCCGGAGAGCGGGCCGAGTCGACAAGTGGTTGCGGTCGTCGAGGGGTATCCCGAGGGCGTCACGGGATATGCCGTCTGCGCATACGACTCGATCATCGCCAACCAGGGGATCACGATCTATGGGGACATCGGCTCCAATGGCACAATTGACCTCTTAGGATCAGCGAGCAACTACTCCCGCGTCCGGGCGGACCCGCCGCCTCCCAACACGAACAATGGCTACTATTAGGGTAGCGCCCGCGCCGTGGGCGCCATCAACTGTGCGCAGGGGTGTGTGACGCAGGTGCAGGGTACGACTACGCCGTTCGCCCCTGGGATGGTCTGCCCCGGCGTGACGCTGCCGGCTTTCTCCCCCGGCACCGCGGACCAGACCGTGCCCACCGACGGCTGGACCATGGATGCCACGACAGGCTACGACTGGAACCAGATCACCGTGATGACGGCCGGATCGCCGAGCGGCTGCACGGGGAGTACGCCGTTCTCCGACCTTCGTATCCAAACCGGTGTGGCGGGCACCACGACCGTGGTGAACGTCCGAACGCTGACGATGGGCCGCTGTGGCCGATTGATCATCCTCGGCGACGGGAACGTCGATCTGCGTGTAGGCGAGTTAACTGCGCAGGCGCTCGTCATAGGCCAGTACGGGCGGTTCGGGATGCTCCCGGGAGACACCCTCGCCGCGCCCGCGCCGGCAGCCGCGGGCCGCCTCGTGGTAAACGTGCGGTCCACGGCGAGGGATCCGAATCCGAATGCGGTGCAGATCGACCGAGCGAGCATCGTCGCGGCGACCTTCATCGTACCGAACGGTGAGTGGGACGCGGACCGGCTCGTCGGCGAAACCGGCAGCATGTACGGTGCGGTATTGGCGCAACGCGCAGACATCGACCGCGATTTCGTCTTCGTCTATGACCCGACAGCGGTCATCGGGACTCCTACGTACGGCAATTTCACAAGGCTCCGATCCTGGAAAGACCAGTAGTCAGCGTCTAGGCTGCATCAAGGTTGGGCAGGCCCCTACCGAGGGTCTACCTCTAGACCCGAAAAGGCAACCCGCCCGCGAGGGTGGAGCACAAAACCACGGGACTCTAGCCGGAGCGATGAGTACACCGGGTTGCCGACACCGGGGGATTTGTCCCCGGCGGGATCACCGTCGACCTCTGGCAGGAGCTCATTCTCGGTCTGCACTAGCGCACTATGTGTATTCAACCCCCTATCGGAAAGGTCTAGAGCCCTCCCGGCCTGGGCAAGACCCCAGCAGTACGGACCGACGCGAAAAGGCAACCCGCCCGTGAGGGCGGGGCGCAAAACCACGGGACTCAAGCCGGAGTCATGAGTATGCCGGGTTGCCGCGGTCGGACGCCTCCATTCTCTGTACGGCGTCTGTCGACAGCCCCTCATACCGTTCTCATTGGCCCCGGTCGCTCGTCGGTCATCGGTTGAGTCCCTGAAGGAGCCCAAGCGTGAAGTCACCACAGGCGGGGTTCGCCCTGTTGGAAACATTGATTGCGTTCATCCTGGTAGGCGCGGTGCTGTGGGTCGGCATGCGCTTTTTCTATATCGCCTCGACACAGGTCGCCGGGGCCCGCGTCCGCACCGTGGCCGCGAGCCTGGCGAATGAGACGCTCGAGCTCATCCGCACCCGGGCCTACGACACGATTGGCCTGCACACGCCGGCGGCCAACCCGTGGTATTCTAGCGAGCCGATTGTGACCGCCAGCCCCGGCATCGTTCAGGATCAGACCCTCACGCGGTACGGCATTGAATATCGTGTGCGCACATACGTGACGTATGCGGATTCGCCCGCCGACGGTGTGGGCGTGGGGGACGCAGATGGCACCCAGGACTACAAGCGCGTGTTCGTGACCGTGGACTGGACCGATGCCTATCAGATTCGGATGTCCACGCTGGTGGCGCCATGAACGCCACCCGGTCGATCCCGCGGGCCCTCCGGGACGTGCGGGGCGTCAGCCTCATGGAGCTCATGGTCAGCGTCATCATGCTGCAGGCGGTCTTCCTGATGGTCTTCGCCGGCTACTCGAGCGGCGTGATCCTGCTCAGCAACACGTCCCGCGAGTGGGAATCGCAGGAGGGCGCTAGGTCTTCGCTCCAGCTCCTGGCGCGCAACCTGCGCCAGGCCACCGAAATCGCCGTGGCCGACGCCAACCAGATCGGCTTCTATGCCGACATTGACAACGACGGGCTCCAGGAAGCCGTGATCTACCGGCTCGTCGCCGCCGCAGGCGCGATCGAGCGCGGCATGTTCCGGACCGATGGCGATGCCGACGGCCGAGCGGATGCCATGCCCACGACCTTCAGCGTCTTTCTGCCGTCGGTGGTGAACACCGTCGGATCGTTCTTGACATACTACGATGCCAACGGGACGCAGATTACCGGCGGGGCCGGCTGGCCGCACACGATCCGGGCCATCGGCTTCGAGGTCATGGTCGACTTGCGAACCGACGACCTGCAGGCGCCGGGACGCTACCGGACGATTGTCCAGATGCGGAATGTCGGGTTCAGGAGCTTCTAAGGTGGTAATGCGAATGGGCGCAGCCCCGCACTTCCACAGGCGCCGCGGCGAACGCGGCATCGGCGTGCTGGCGGTCCTCGCCCTCATTGTCGTCCTCGACCTGCTGCTGCTCGTGGCGGCGCGACTGGCCGCCACCGCCATCAGCTCGACGTTCAAAGATCAGTCGGCGACGGCAGCGTTGCATGCCGCCGAAGCGGGGCTCAACCACCTGATGTTCGTGGTCGGTCGCAATGCGGCCTATGATACAGGGCAACGGTTGCCAGAGGATGATGACGGCGACGGCCGGCCTGACTTTGGCGCGCAAGGAGAACGCGGATGGGTACTCACCCAGGCGGCTGCGTCCGCGGATCTGCTGGACCTGACAACGGGTGAGACAATCTTCATCAAACCCGGCCAGTCGGATGGCTCGCGCGGGAACGTCCTGTACGCTGTTGGGTATGTTCCCACCCGCGCCTCGCCACGCTCCGTCAGGATCCTGAAAGTCGTCTACACCCCCGGTATTGTGCCCAATGCCGCCATTCTCACCGACGGGGACCTCCTCATTACTGGGAATCCCACCGTCTCAGGTGAGAGGGGCTCGGTGCACGCCAACGCCAACCTGTCGATCTCCGGCACGCCCACGGTCGCACGCAACGCGACCGCCACGGGCGCCTACACCCAGCCCGGCAACCCGACGGTTGGAGGCATCGCCGGTGGCGGCCGACCACGAATGCGCATACCCCCAATCAGTCTTGCGGGTCTCCGCCTGTTGGCGGATTTTGAGCTGCGCTCCGACGGCTGGGTGTACGCCGGCCAGTCGGGCCAGGCCGGTACTCCGGGGACGCCCCTGGCCGACACGTCGGGGGGAACAGCCTACCTGGGCTGGAAGCGAGACAACTCCAATCCAATCAGATGGAACCTGTCGGGCCACTCCAAGCAGAACGGGACGTTTTATGTTGAAGGGGACGCTGTGATCTCCGGCAATCCCGGAAGCCTGGCCGCGCCCTGGCGGGCGTCGATCTTTGCGACCGGCTCCATTCTCGTCACGGGAAGTCCGGTGCTTGACGCCAAGACCGAAGGTCTCGCCCTCGTGGCCGCCGGCGACCTTCAGATCAACGGCAACCCGACCCAGTCATACACCGGCGCGTTGTTCACACGCGAACAGGTCGCCATCAGCGGGAACCCCACGATCATCGGCTTCATCGTGGCGGCCAACGCGGCCACCACGAGCACAACGGTCAGCGGAGCCTCGACGATCTCTGGAAACGCGAGCATCACCTACGGCGGCGGCGGGCCGGGCATCCCTGGGGGCATGACTGTCGATCTCTGGCAGGAACTGATCTCCAGCCAATTCTAGACCACGCCCGAGGCCAGCGGCCTTAGCCTACGTATACTTGTCAAACTGGCCAGACTTCACCACCTTGCTCGGCTTCTCGCCGGTGACCTTCTTGAGCAGATCCAGGGCATTCTTTCGGGCCTCTTCTACGGTCTGCCCCTCGCCCCTGGCCGCTGCTTCAAGTGTCTTGTTCGTG
>JBOGSE010000518.1:0-1760 GCA_050694895.1 bacterium
ACTGTCGTAAGCCCCTGGATATCTTGACCCCACCGGTAACTCTCGACGAGCGCTTGATCGGGGTCGTAAATCTGAACGACACCGTCTATCCGTGGGATTTGGACAACATCCCTGACCCTGGTGACGAGTGCGACGTAGGGGTCCCGCGACGAGAATGTCCGGCCACACCGAACGGTGAGGAGCTCTCTACCTTGGGGTACGGCTATCCATCGGACGGACTTGCAGGCGTCGAGGGTGACCACGATGTCGGCGAGGGCCATCTTGGGCTGAAGGGCGAAGAGCACAAGGATGACGCCGAGAACCACAACGGACCTCAGTACCGCTTGCGGCTGCGTGAAGCCCCTCATGGAGAGTCCCTCCCTATCTGGCTTTCTCGATCGCCTGCACGTCGTAGGCCACGCCGGTGAAGCTGAAGTCGGCGGCGGACGGTGGCGGGAACTTCCAGCTATTCCTGGCCGCGACGTACCGGCTGAAATTGTAGAGTGGAATAAACGCCGCGTCTTTGGCGATTTTCACCGCGATGGCGTCCAGGGATCGCTTGCGGCCTTCCGGCCGTGACGCGGACGCGGCCTGTTCGATGAGCTGGTCGAGTTCGGGGTTGCCATAGTTGTTGATCGCGCTCTTCGAGTGCCACAGAAATCTCGGATCCGGATTGAAATTGTAGCCGTTCCAACCCAGGTAGGCCTCGTAGTCACCGTCAGCGAATGTTCGCGTCCGGAGGGTTCCCTTCGTGAGCGCCTCGATCCTCACGTCCGCGCCGATCGCGCGGAAAGCCTGGCGCAGCGCCAGCGCGTACGGCTCGGGGTCTGCGTCGGTGGCGCCGGCCTCGAACAGGATGGTGAAACTGAACAGTGCCCCATCCTTCTGCAGAACCCCTCCCGGGCCCGGCTTGAGGCCGGCCTCCTGGAGCAGTTGCTTCGCACGATCAATGTCCTTGGGATACTTCGGCACGTTGGGATCGTACGCCCAGCTCGCGGGCGGCCCGATGAGCGACCAGGCCGCCGGCGCCCCGGCGATCGTTCTCGCCAGGTGCTCACGGTCGAAGGCATACGCCAGGGCCTGACGCACCCGAAGATCGCCGAAAAAGCCGGCCTTGTGGTTCAGGTTGAGGCTGAAGATCCACCCAGGAGAATACTGGTAGATCTTGATGCCGGGGATCCGGCGCGCGATCTCGACCGCAGCCAGGGTATCGAGAGCGACGAGATCCACTTCACCCCTACTCAGGGCCGCCAGGGCCGTGAGCTGGTCATCAAACCCACGATCGACCCACACGTCGATCTTTGGCCTGCCCAGGTGATAGAAAGGATTCGCGGCCAGCCAGATGAGCTGCCCCTCTTCGAGGCGGACGAACCGAAACGGTCCGGTGCCGACCGGCCTGACGTTGAATCGGGTCGCCCGGAGGTTCTCGCCCTCCAGCAGATGCCTGGGCATCATCAGGTTCCACTGGGAGAGGTTCCACAAGAAATCCGCAGAGGGCGAGGGCAGTGTGAACCGCACCGTGCCGGCGTCGATCTTTTCCACGCGCACCGGCTTAGCCAGGAAGTAGTAGTACGGACGCATCCGCGATCTGTTCTGCTCGTCCAGGGCGGCCTCAGCCGTGAACACGACGTCGTCGGCGGTGAAGGGCCGGCCGTCATGCCACTTGACGTTGCGGCGGAGATAAAACGTATACGTGAGGCCGTCGGCGGACGTCTCCCACCGCTCGGCGAGCTGCCCTCGCGGCTGCAGATCAGCCGTATAGCTCACGAGGCTCTCGAATA
>JBOGSE010000519.1:0-1536 GCA_050694895.1 bacterium
GGTCTGGCCGGGGGCCAGCACCACCTGAACGTCGTCTTTCAGAAGATCAAAGCCGATGTGGATCCCGGTCGTTCCATTTGCGAAATCGGTCACGCGGCTGGAAGCAACCACCAGCCGGGGACTGTCCCGGAATGCCTTCACGTACCAGTTCGTGGCAAACCGATCCGCCAGAATGTCGTCGGAGTAGAGATGACGATTGCTCGTAACCCCCTCCACAGATCCGGACGTGCGGCATTACCGCATCCGGCTCCTGCCTCGGGTGACAACGCCGAAGCGGACGAGGGGATAGGGATGGCAGATACGCGCGGGTGGAAGCCACCGGTCGATGTATCGCCTCATCCGGTCCCACGCCAGATGATGCGTCTGGCTGCGGCGCTTGAGGGCCCGCCACCAGAGCCTGCCGATGGCCGACCGGAAGGCGCCAATGCTGCTCCCGTTCATGGGCACCCCGTAGTACCGCACGTGACCCCCAACGACCGAGCGCAGATAGGCTCCTACCGCCGGGATGGACTCGTGCAGGCGCCGCCGAAGCTCGAGCTTCACGGCCTTCAGCTTCGCCTGCCACCTCGTACGCACCGTCTGCCGCAGCACCGTGAACTTCCCCTTCCGCGTCTTCCCGCAACTGTGCGTGAAGCCGAGAAAGTCGAAGCTCTCGGGTCGCCCGTCGCCCCGACCCCGCCGATTGGCCGCCGCGAAGCGGCCAAACTCGATGAGGCGCGTCTTGTCGGGATGCAGCGTCAGCCCGAACTTTGCGAACCGCTCGCGCAGCTCGGTGAGGAACTGCTCGGCCTCCTCCCGATGCTCGAATCCCACGACGAAGTCATCGGCAAAGCGCACGACCACGACGTCCCCGCGCGCCTGCTTCTTTCTCCACCGCTGGACCCAGAGATCGAACACGTGGTGCAAGTAGAGGTTGGCCAGCAACGGGCTGATGCTCCCGCCCTGCACCGTCCCCACCTCGCTCCGTGTCCGCGTGCCCTCCTCCAGCACGCCGGCGTTCAGCCATTTCTGGATGAGTCGCCCGACGCGCCGGTCCGCCACGCGGTGCTCGACGAACTTCACCAGCCACCCGTGCTCGAGGGTGTCGAAGAACCCACGGAGGTCGGCATCGAGCACCCAGTTCACCTTCTTCGTCGTGATCCCGACCGTCAGCGCATCCAACGCCTGATGCGGACTGCGCCCCGGCCGGAACCCGTACGAGAACCCGAGAAAGTCGACCTCGTAGATCGCGTTCAGGACCCCGACGACCGCGCGCTGGACCAGCTTGTCTTCCAGCGCGGGAACGCCGAGCGGCCGGCGCCGCCCGTCGGCCTTCGGGATGTACGCTCTCCGGACCGGCTTCGCCCGGTACGCCCCTCGCTGGAGCCGTCCGGCCAGGTCCTGGAGATTTCCTTCCAGTTCCTCGCCGTAGTGCTCCCACGTCTCGCCGTCGATCCCTGCTGCCGCGTCTCGCTTCAGCGCGTAGTACGCGGTGCGCAAGTGCTCGGCGTCGTACACGTGGTGCAGGAGTGCCGTGAACCGCTGCTTCCTGTCCCG
>JBOGSE010000520.1:0-10886 GCA_050694895.1 bacterium
GCTGCAGACCCTGCGCGATGCTCTTGAGGCAGTGGTTCTTCGAGGGACAGGCCGAGGGGCAAGAATTCCTGGCGTGAGGATCGCTGGGAAGACAGGGAGTGCCGAGAACCCGCGTGGCGAGCCTCACGCGTGGTTTGTGGCCTATGCTCCGGCGGACAACCCTATCATTGCCCTGGCCGTCGTGGTGGAACATGGAAAGCGTGGAGGTGTAGCCGCCGTCCCGATTGCAAAGGCGGTACTCCAGACGTTCTTCGAGATCCCACGCGCCGAGCCGTGAGATCCGGCGATGGTTCCGCGAGTAGGATGACGATCGCAGCCGTCAATCTGGGAAGAAGACGAACGTGTAGTGTTTTTCGCAGCGATCCTGCGGTCAGTTGGAGTCCGCTGGCGACGGTGATGGCGCCCCCTTGGGTGGATGTCCGGGGGTTCGGGCCCCGATTGGTCCTCAGTGTGAGAGTTACAACCTGCACCTCACGGCTCATACGATATAGGGGTTCCACCCGCCGTAGCGGTTGCTGATCCGCCCCCTGGGCAGGCTCAGGCCTATGATGAGCGCGCCGGCAATGAGGTCGTTCAGACGCGCGGCGAGCGACGCGTCGCCGAGCAGCCAGGGCGCGGCGATGATCGCCAGAGCGAGCGGGACGTTGAGGAGGCGCACTGCACGGGCGACCTCCGCCAGCGCGAGGACGGCCGTTACGACGACGAGGGCACCGAGCAGGTGGTCGCTGTCCGCCGCACCGCCCGTGATATTGAACAGGTCCGGCGACGCCATCAGCCAGGTCCCCAATAGCGCGCTGAGGACGAGGTTCCAGGGCAGCGTGGCCCCCCAGAACAGCTCTCGCCAACGGCCCGTATTGCGTCGAGCGAGGCCGAGATCCTCGATCCGCTCGGGAATGTTGCCGCCGGCCCAAAAGGCGCGCCAGACGGACCGGCCGCCCCGTCGCGTCTGGATCAGGAACTGGATCATGGCGATCACCTCGTCGAGCGAGAGGACCACCATAATCAGCATGAAGAGCGCGGAGGCCAGGCAGAGCGTGCACCAGGCTCCCACCGCCAGCGGCTGGAGGACGATGAGCACGACGCTGATGATGCCGAGTGGCACGACGGCGATGCCGAACAGCGCCACCATCCACGGCATGGTGCGCCAGCGCCGGGCGTCACCCATCAGCCCCGACAAGATCTCGATCATGTAGGTGTAGGCGCCGAGCCCCGCGTCGGAGATCGGGAACGCCTTGGAAACATCCGATGTCAGGATACGGACAGTCCCGTTACCAAAGAACGGGTCCCAGGCCCACCCGATATGGCCGAGCTGGAATGCCGCCATGTAGCGGGCCATGAAGAAGCTGACGAACGCCAGGGCGATCGTTGGCGCGCGCTGGAGCCAGGTCGACGGGCTGTACGACCATTCCGGCGGGACGTCTGGCCCCTGCATCGTCGTCCGCATCGGGACGAGGATGGCAAAGGCGGTGATGAGCGCGCCGACCAGGGTATCGTTGGCATAGGCCGCGGCGTCGGGCGCCCAGAACGTCAGCGGGGCGAACATCACCCACAGCCCGACAAAAGCGTTGACCCAGGGTGCCCAGGCGCGGCGGGCCAGCGTGAGCGCGGCGAGCACGATCACGACGGCTCCGCTCACGATGTCGCTCCAGGCAAGCGCCGCGCTGCGGTAGGCGAGTGCCGAGGGGCTCGCGATCAGCCAGGCGCCCAGCGGCAGCAGCACGATCTGGGACCAGCGCTCCATCAGGAGATGCCCGGTCATCATCGGCCCGGGCTCGGCGAGCGGCTCGTGAGGCGCGGCTTCCTGCACTCGGACGATCTCCTTGTAGAGTTCCGCTTGGCGCTCCAGAACCTCGGGAGGCAGGTCGCGGACGAGCGCCTTGTGCTCCTGAAGCATGCGCATCATCTCTATGTGACCCTGCGGGTTGGTGTCCATGAGCCGCTGGGCCTCGCCGTCGTGCCGACGCTGCTCCGCTAGCTCGCGCTCGCGGGCCCGATCGAGCAGGGTCTGCTCCACCCGCAACTCCTCGAGGCGCCCCACCCTCGCCCGGAGCCCGTCTCGTCGCTCGTCCGGTTTGGCCGGAGGCATGACGTGGCCGGCGTGCTCGTCCGTCATGGCCGATCGGCTGCCTCTCCGTGCGTGTGTCTGTGTTCTGCCACCAACTCCCGCAGCCGCTTCATCTGATGGGGCTCGAGCTCCGAAGACGGGGTCTCCGCGGCCGCGGGCTCGGTCTCACGCAGCCAGGGAGGCATCTCCAGCTCATTCTCCCGGTACCAGGTCCATGGGTCCGCCAGCAGCGCGGCGGTGATCTGCGGCAGGGTCTCACGCAGCGACCGCCTGGGTGACCAGCCGAGGAAGGCCCGGGCGCGGCTAATGTCCAACTCTTGGTGGTCATCGGCGAGGTCGATCATCCAGGGCTTGATGAAGGGCCTGCCATCGAGGGGCAGCGTCTGCTGGAGCCGGACGCCGGCCTTCGCCAGCCACTTGGGGATCCGTCGCGTCCGCCACTCCTCCTTATGGATCAGGCGGCCGAGGACGCGCTGCAGCTCTCCATAGGTGAGGGTCTCGGGCTCGCCGGCGAGTAGTGTCACCTCTGGAGGCAGGTTCATGCGGCCAGCGACGAGGACCTCGTGCAGATCCACCACGTCGTCCAGGTGGACGAACGCCTGGCCGTGCGAGAGGTCGCCGGGGAAGACATATGCTTCCAGGTTGCGCTCGTAGATGCGCTGGATCTGGCGCGGCAGTGGCGCAGAGTGCCCCACGTTATCGTACACGCCGGCGATCCGGAGGATCACCACCGGGATGTCGCCGCGCTCGGCGCGGATGACCTCTTCAGTCCGAACCTTTGACTGCGGGTAGGCCCATTTGGGTTCGAGCGGCCAGTCCTCCGTGATGGGCCGGCCGGGCATCGTCGGCGCGTGCACGAGCATGGTGCTGGAGAAGATGAACTGCTCGACGGTGAAGCGCTCTCGCAGCACGCGCAGTAGGCGCTGGGTGCCGCGCACGGTGACCTTCTCATACAAGGGGCTGGAGGCTCCAGAGAAGTCGTAGTACGCGGCGAAATGGATGACGGACGCAAGGCGATCCCCGTGCAAGTCCCGGATCGTGTCGAGGCCGCGCCGAAGGCTGGGTTCTGACGTCAGGTCGACGTAGAGGCACTCGGCGGTAGGCGGCGGATGGGACGGGGCGCGGCGATCGAAGCCGACAACGCTGTAGGCCTGGCTCAGCCGTTTCGCGACCGGGTAGCCAAGGTACCCGCTGCTGCCGGTCACGAGGATTGTTGCTCTCTTCTCACTCACCCGTGCGACTCAGGGTGCCTCAAACAGTGCACCGCATGAGGAAGGCAAACTGGTTGAACGCTTCCGCAAGTCCGTAGAGCGTGGCCACCGGCGTCATGAGGGCCACGAGAGCCGCGGCGCTCTGAAGCATCGACCGCCGCGAGACTCCCGGAAGATTCACATCCTGTTCGAGCAGGTAAGAGATCCGCAGATCGGCCGCGCCTGTGAACGGGATCGCCAGAGTCGTGGACGACCGCGCCCGCAACAGCTTCACGATCGCGGATGAAAGGCTGAGCGCCCCGCCCTGCGTGGCGATGACGTATTCATCGGCTGCCAGCTCTATTGCGGCCTGATACCGTTGGGCCAACGCCCTCACGAGGGGTACGTAGAAGAACGCTGCGGCCAATGCCCTGGCAAGAAGCAAATGCAGCGGGTCCCCATTTTGCAGATGGCTCTGCTCATGCAGGAGGACAGCCTCGAGCTCATCGTCTTCAAGAGTATCGATCAACCCTGTGCTCATTATGATCCGAGGAGTAATCATCCCTACGGTGAGAGCCCGTGGACGAACATCATGAATAACCTTGACCCGCTGAGCGAGCTCATGCTTCGCGAGGAGCGTGAGAACCCTGGCAGGTGGAGTCACGGTGTGGCGCCGCATGAAATGGAGAGAATTCATCCTACCCCGCCACTGCTTTCCCGCAAAGAAAAGCCACAGGACCCCGGAGATAAGCGCGATTGCCGCGGAAATCCCCAGCATGATCTGCAGGACATTGGGGAGAGCCGCCCAGACTCGCACGCACATGTGAGCGATCGTTGACGCCAGCTGGCGGAAGGCCTGCGAGCCAGCCAGAGCAGCGAGCGAGCCAACACCGAGCACCAAAACGGAGATGGTTGTTGCCGCCAGCAATGCCCGCTGTGCCTGTTTTCTATACGTGCCTGTAATCACCGACCGCACTCCTCACGCGGCGACCGGAAACCAGGTGGCCCGGCCCCGCATCACCGAGTCTAGGGCCTTTCCGACGTTGAGGTCAACGGCGGGCGCGCCTGGGCGTCCCCCATATCTGCCATAGCACTACGAAAACTCCGGCAATCAGGGCCAACTGGCCAACTGTGAACCAGGGGTGGTCCGTTAACGCAATCCCGAAATTGTGCAAGATGAAGATCACAGCTCCAACTGCGGCGATGGTAAGTCCCACTATCATCGCCAGATGCTGCCGCAGGACCAGTTGGGTAGTGCCTGCCGTTCGGTCGGAAGATCCCTTTGCCTTGCGCATCGGAGCCCCCTCAGATGTTAGGCCTGACATCGACAGCCAACCGGAGTTGACCGCGCGCGATCCCCCGTCGGAGGTCAATCTCGATCCATCCTCCTCCCACGCCTGCAAACTCGATCTGCACGCGGTAGACTCCTCCGGAGGTTCCAGACATTGCAACGGCTTCCGCAGGTGTCCCTTGTTCCATCCCATACCTCACGATGACTTGGTCTACCGGAGCTGGCACGCCGGCGTTGTCTGTGATGACGACCTGAAGGGGAATCGGTCCAGTCTTCGGAGGATCCGGCACCATGCTGACCGTGATTCTCACCGGCTGGCCGGCGAGGTCTATTACTCCGGACCGGGAGGGGGCGCGGAGCACCGTGTTGGCAAGGCTGAGGGCGGCGAATACGAGCAATGCGAGGCCCAGAAGATAGAGCGCTCGCCTTCGTCTCCTGGCCGGGCGCTCGCCGGTGGTGGCTGTCGTCTCCGTCCCTGCCTCGACAAGACTCATTCAGTGTGTGCCGATAGGCATCCGGCGCCTTCGTAGTTCCGGCAGGACCGCGACCAGCGTTCCCAGCGTGATGACCCCGGCGCCTATCCAGATCCACAGGACGAGAGGATTCAGCAGGACCTGTATCCTCGCCTTTCCGTCGGCCACACTGGCCAGAATGATATAGAGATCGTCCCGCACCGTTGACCTGATCCCCACGAGCCTGAGGGGCTGCTGGGAAGCGAGATGGGTCATCTCTGCCGACCGTATCTCCCCGAGGTCATGGCCGGCGTTCGAGACGGCCACCCGGGCAGCGACGCCGGCCCGGGTACTGTCACGGTACGGCACGAGCGCCCGCAGCGTCAGCTCGTATCGCCCGATCTGCAGCGTGTCACCCGGCGCCAGTGTCACCTCCACCTGTCGGGAGAACGCCGACGACGCGGTGATGCCCACGACCATCATGAGCACGCCAAGATGGATGACGTAGCCTCCATACCGGCGTGGATTAGCCCGCAGCACCGAGTACACGGCCTTCGGCGGGCCCTCGCCCAGACGGCGGCGCGCCTGCACGCCTCTGCTGAACTCTGCAACGGTGATGGCAATCACGAAGATCGTGAGAATGAACCCGCTGAGCGCGGCTGGCTTGCGAATCCCATACACGATGAGCACGACTCCGCCTGCGACGGCGAGCAGCACCGCGAACAACAGATGCCGCCCCAGGCGCGCGGGTGTCTCCTGCACCCAGGGAATGTGGGTGCCGACCCCCATCAGCAACAACGTGAGTAGGGCGATGGGCACGAAGACCTGGTTGAAGTAAGGCGGCCCAACGAGGATCTTGACGCCCTTGATCGCCTCGCTGATCATAGGGAACGTCGTACCGAAGAAGACGGCGGTCGCCGCTGCGACCAGGACGACATTATTGAACAGAAAGGCCGATTCGCGGGACAGGAGAGATTCGAGCTGGTGGTCTTCGCGGAGCCGGTCCATGCGGGCCAGCAACAAGCCAAACGCCCCGGCCATCGTTACTGCCAGGAACAGCAGGAAGACAGGTCCGATCGATGACCGGGCGAACGCGTGAACCGACGAGACCACGCCGCTGCGTGTCAAGAATGTCCCGAAGATGGAGAGGCCGAAGGCGAGGATAATCAGCCCCAGGTTCCAGACTTTCAGCATGCCCCGCTTTTCCTGCACCATGACCGCATGCAGGTACGCGGTCATCACCAGCCAGGGCATGAAGGCGGAGTTCTCGACCGGATCCCAGCCCCAATATCCACCCCACCCCAGGACGTGGTACGCCCACCACCCTCCAATCACCAGCCCCATGCCCAGGAAATACCAGCTCGCGAGGGCCCAGCGCCGGGTGCTGGTAATCCACTCCTCATTCAACTTCCCGGTAAGGAGCGCCGCGATCGCGAACGCAAAGGGCACGGTCAGCCCCACGTACCCCAGGTACAGGGTGGGGGGATGGATGAACATGCCCGGGTCCTCAAGCAGGGGATTGAGGCCCCGGCCATCGGGGGGCGGAAATGCCAGGCGCGCGAAGGGATTTGCCGCCGTCGAGAGCAGCACCAGGAAGAAGGTCAGTACCCCCATGAGCACGGCGATTACGTAGGGCATCAACACTTCGTTTCGCCGGCGATTGACCAGCACTACAGCGGCGCTGTAGAGGCTGAGGATCCACGCCCACAGGAGGAGGGAGCCATTCATGTTGCCCCAGAACGCGGAGATGCGGTACATCAGGGGCGTCGAGAGACTGGTATTCTGAGCCACATACTCGATCGAGAAGTCGCGGGCGATGAAACTGCCGATCAGGATGGCGGACGCAAACGTCAAAAGCAGGGCCACCGCGATGACGCCGCGCCGCGCGAGGGTCACGAGCCCCGGCTGTTCCAGGCGGGCGCCCAGGACCGCCGCGACCGCGGCATGGAGCCCGATCACCAGGCTGGCTAGAACTGCGAAATAGCCGAGATCCGCCATTTACTCTTCAGGATCTGGGCGACGCGGCCGGGTCCAGCGCCGCAGGGTGTTGATGGCAAGTGTCGCCCCTAAAAGGAGGACCGCGAACGGACCGACCCACACGACGAGATTGAACCCACGCTTGGGCGGGGCCGCGAGGATCGACTCCCCGTACCGGCTGACAAAGTAGGCCAGGATTTCCTCGCGCCCTTCCCCCTGCTGCAGCTTCTCCTTGATCAGCACCCGCATCTGTTCAGCCAGCTCCGCTGACGATTCAGCAACGGTCTGCCCTTCGCACACCGGGCACATCAGGCTCCGGGCGATATCCCGCACGCGCTCATCCAGCGTCTGCGCCACGGCAACGGCATTCAGCAGAGACACCAGGACCGCCGCAAGGAGAAGCGCATCAATCGAGATCCACCTCTGAGAGCGCCGCGGTCGGAAGACGGCCGCTAATCGCCGCGCCTGTGATCCTGGTATCGGACATGCAGTGTTCAACCCGCTACCTCGATCGCGGTCGCATCGATCTCTCCGAGGCAGCGGGCGGAGTAGCCAAGCTCCCGCATGCTCCATATGACCTCTACCCTAGCAGATGCTGCAGTCCGCGGAGGCGTTGGGGAATGCGGCCCCGCCATGCGCGCACCTCCTTGAACGTACTCCAACGTACTCCTCGGCGTGTGCCTCCGAGTCGAAGTACTCCCCGAACCTGAAAGCGAACCCAAGGCGGCGCTGCACTTCTGCGAAATCTGCCAGCAGTGTCTCCCGGTCGTGGCTGGCCATGTTCACTACCGCATAGCGGTAGCTTGCGCCATCGCACTGGTCCTCCCTCTCTGACAGGAGCTGTCCCTCTTTGTAGTAGGCCTTCACAAGGGTGACCGGGAATGCGCGGCAGACTGCTTCGATGCGCTCTTTGCCGGGCACGCGCAGCACTTTCATATCCCTGAAAGCGCGGAGCGGGAAGCTGGCGGCCACCGTGAAAGGCCCCTTTCGCCGCTGGACACGCGGGCGCTCACCCACCGCCAGGGCGAGCAGGATTTCGTACGTGTTCGTCCCATTTACCATTTCCATCAGGTCGGCAAACTGGCCACACATGCGGGGGTTCACTTCGATGACGTGGATCCGGCCCGTCCGTTGGTCGTAGAACATCTCGACGTTGAACACGGCGTTGTCCAGGCCGATGGCGCCTGCGACCTGGCAGCGATGTCGGCCATGCTCGCCTGAACGTCCGCGTCAAGCGAAGACGGATAGTCAAAGCGCTGGAAGCTCATCGTTCCCGGGTACATCACCGAATCCACAATGCCGATCAGAACAAAGCGTCCCTGCCAGACTAAGCCCTCGACGGTCACCTGATCCCCGGCCAGGAGCCTCCTCTGCCAGCAGGTAACTCCCGTCGAAGGCAAAGTCGATGTTCCCGGCCACGAGTTCGTTGAAGGGTGCTACGAACTCCGATAAGTGTGTCTTCACCTCTGGCAGCGCGGCGAACGCCGCGAGGTCGTCAAACGTGTCTACACGCCGCGCGAGCACGGAGAACCAGGACTTCACCGGTTTCACGAAAAGCGGAAACCCGACTTTGAGTTGCCCGGCGTCCAGGCGTTGGGGGTCTAAGAGGCTGAAGCGCGGTGTGGCCTCGGGAACGGCCGGGCGTTCCGTCAGGCGGGCGTAGTACTTGTGCGAAGAGAGCAAGACCTTCTCTATCGCCGGGCCGGGTAGCCTCAGTTCCTCTGTGATGGCGGCGGCGACGAGACAGCCGGGGTAATCGCTCGAGCTGGTCACCCCGTCGACAGGCCGCGATCGGAGTTGCTCCACGGCGTCGGCGATGAACGACGCGGCATGGAACGTGGACGGCGAATCCTCCGCGCCTTGCCCATGAAAGAGCAGGTGGTACTCCGAACTCCATCGATCCCGTGCCCGCGCCAACTGCGCATCGTCCCATGAACTCGGGCAGACGATCAGGACGTTCTTCACTCAGGCCTCACCTCTGCAACCAGCGCGCGGATGTGCGAGTTGACAAAGAGCGTTAGCTCTTCTCCCGCCGTGATCTCGTGGGCGAGTGCGTGATTCGCCGCTCAGGAGGCCGGCCTGGGATCATGCTTGGCTTCAGATAAGAGAGTCGGGAAGGAACGAACGATGGCACCCGCCGCCGATAGGACTTGTAGAACTCTCCGAACCGTGCAAGGAGCTCTTGGTCCTCTCGCCGGGCCAGCCGGACGTAGACCGCAATCAGAATGGGCGCCATCATCAGCGTGAGCAGCGTGGGCCACTGGATCAAGGCGCCCAGAATCACTAGCATCAACGCAGCGTACTGGGGATGGCGGACCCGCGCGTACAGGCCGTCGATCACCAGCGACCCCTTCGTCCTGTAGATCTGTTGCCACGCGGATGAAATGATCCAGAGCCCCAGCAACATCACGCCCCCGCCTAGACCCATGAAGAGGACGCCCCAGTGGGGCCCCAGAAACAAGCTCACCCACAAATTGCCGCTGGCATGGGCAAAGGGCGCCGGAAAGGGCACGCGCCCGAGCGTGGCCGCGAGGAGGTAGATCGTCAGAGGGAATCCGTACATCTCCGTAAACAGCGCCACGATAAAACCAGCCAGCACGCCCATGGATTGCCACTCTGCGCGCCGCTGGGGCCTGAGCAGAGTGAACGCGAACCACCCGAAGATCGCCAGATTGAACAGGACCATTCCCCACATGCCATACTCGTATGGTTCTGATCGCACGAACTACCCTCCAATCCGATTACGGCCTCCCCGTTGGAGCGGTTGCCACGGCCAGCAGCGGCTCCACCTCTCGGATAATGAGGTCACGGGTTACCGGCCCGAGACGCTTGAAGGCGATGCGCCCCGTCCGGTCGATGAAGAAGGTCTCAGGGATTCCCGTCACTCCGTACTCCTGCAGGATTTTCCCCTGCGCATCGGGGCCGTTGGGATAGGTCTTGCCAAATTCACGCATCATGGCAAGGGCATCCTCGCGCCGATCCCACACATTCACGCCGATCAGCACCAGCCCCCGCCCGCGATAGGTCTGCCAGGTCCATTCAAGCACCGGAGACTCTTGCCGGCAGGCCGTGCACCAGGAGGCCCAAAAGTTGACCAGCACGGCTTTGCCGCGCAGATCAGAGAGGCGCAGGCCTCGGCCGTCAAATAATTTCAGAGCAAAATCGGGAGCAGCCTGCCCGACCAGCGGGGTGCTCCACGGGGGTCGCTCCCGCGCGACCGCCAGACCGAGCACGGCCAGGACAGCCGCCAGACCGACCAGGACGGCCACCTTCTGCCAGCGCATGACGAGGATTAGCTCTTTCGAGCAGGCTGCTCCGTACTTGACGGCCCAATCGACGATGCCGGCGGTTCAATCGCCTCGCGACCCTTCTCGTGGGATGCCGGGGGCTGTGCCATCCCGCCAGCTCCCTGGTGCATTCCTCTCATGCCGAAGAGCATCATCAGCGGGCAGGCCAGCACCGCCGCGACGATCAACAGCGTCCCCAGGGGCACCCCAAGCGCTAAGGCCCCACCCGCCCCGACCACGGCGCCGCCGAGCCACAGCCACTTGCGTTCAATCTTCATGCGAATCACCTCCAGATGCTTGACTAGAAGAACCGCCAGAGGTTCAGGCCGTAGCGAGCGAAGATCCGCTGCGCCCAGATGCTGACGTAGAACATTTTGTTCGCTAGCAGTAGGGTTCCCACCGCCACCAGCGTCACTCCGCTGAAGACTTCTATCGGACGCGAGAACCGGCGCAGCCATCGCAGTGCCCTGATGCCTCGTGTGAAGGCCAGGCCCGTCAAGATGAACGGCAATCCCAGCCCGAACGCATAGACGAGCAGGAGGAGCGCGCCGGTCTTCACTGTGCCCGCCGATCCTGCATACAAGAGAACCGACGCCAGGATCGGACCGATGCACGGTGTCCAGG
>JBOGSE010000521.1:0-6944 GCA_050694895.1 bacterium
GTTCAGCCCGTGAATCGCGCTCAGTTGCAATTTCGGATGGTGGATGTGGAGGCACTGATTCCGGAGGACCATCCAGCCCGCGCGATCTGGGACTTTGTCGGGACCTTGGACTTGCGTCCGTTCACCGAGCAGATCCGGGCGGTGGAAGGCCATGCCGGCCGGCCGCCGTATGATCCCCGGCTCCTGGTGAGCCTCTGGATCTACAGCTACAGCCAGGGGGTCACCTCGGCGCGCACCATCGAGCGGCTGTGCGCGTATGATCCGGCCTATCACTGGCTGACGGGACTGGAGGGCATCAGCGCCCACACGCTGTCCGATTTTCGCGTGGCGCACGGAGACGCCTTGCGCGAGCTCTTCATCCAGGTCTTGGGCCTGCTGAGCGGAGCGGGCCTGATCACGCTGGAGCGGGTCATGCAGGATGGGACCCGGATTCGCGCCTCCGCCGCCTCGAAGCAGTTTCGTCGGAAGGCGCGGATCCGAGAGGCACTGCGCAAAGCGCGGGCGCACGTGGAAGCGCTGGAGGCGATGCCTGAGGACGAGGGAAGCCAGCGGCAGCAGCGGGCGCGGGAGCGCGCCAGGCGCGAGAAGGTCGAGCGCCTCGAGGCCGCGTCGAAGGAGTTCGAGAAGTTAGCGGCGGCCAAAAGCACAGTGCAGCGGGTCAGCACGACCGATCCCGAGGCCCGTGTGATGAAGCAGGCCGAGGGCGGATCGGCGCCGAGCTACAATGTGCAGCTCTCGACCGACGCCGCCCATACGCTCATCGTGGCCGTCGGCGTGACGCAGGCAGGGAGCGATTACCAGCAGCTCCTCCCCGGGCTCGACCGCATCAAGCAGAGTGTGGGACGGCCGCCAGCCCAGGTCGTCGTCGATGGTGGGTACCTCAGCAGCGACAATATCGTCGCGATGGCCGCCCGCGGTGTGGAGCTGATCGGACCAGCCCCGACTGATGCCAGCGCACATGCCAGTCGCACGACGTCGTACCACCAGCGGGGCGTGAGCCCGGCCTATGCAGCGTCCGAGTTTATCTATGATGCGGCGAGTGATGCGTACATGTGCCCGCAAGGGAAGCGCCTGCGCTACGACGCCTGGTACCTCCGTGATGGCACGCGACGCCTCCGGTATAAGGCCCAGGCCACGGACTGTCAGGCCTGCCCAGCCAAGCGCTTCTGCTGCCCGAGGAATCGGGAAGGCCGCTCGATCGAGCGGCGTGAATACCTCGGGCCCGTCCAGGCGTTCCGCGAAAAGATGCAGACGGATGCGGCCCGCGCGATCTATCGGCAGCGCGCCCAAGTGGCTGAATTCCCGAATCTGTGGATCAAAGCCAAACTGGGGGTGCGACAGTTTCGGGTGCGCGGGCTGCGCAAAGTGCGGCTCGAAGCCCTCTGGGCCGCTCTCACCTACAACGTTCAGCAATGGATCCGTCTCTGCGGGAGGCCGAAGATCGCAACTGGAAGAGCAGCAGCATAGGGCGCAGGGACGGGGCTGACCTACTGACGGCACGACGGTCCAACAGCAGGTACTCCAAGGGGCCCGCGCTGTTCAATGTGTCAACTGAACCTCGCTCCAGTACCTGGGAAGATTGCAATTCTTTCTCACGTCCCGAGTTCGGCAACCAGTCCCTCGGGCCCACGCTACGGACAGGCCGCGGCGCCTCCGGAGACGGTCAGGGTCGTTGAGCTCGCCCCCCGCGTCTGCACGGTCACCGTGACGCCCGATGTCGTCTGCCCCGGGAAGATTGCGACCCCGGGTGTCTCGCCGTAAATATCACCGGGCGTGACGGTTCCACTGCCGTCCATATCCTGCCAAACGAACACGGTCTTTACCCCCGACTCTGCGTTGATGATCGTAAAGGCTCCATTGGCGGCTACCGCGACCTGGCTACTTTGGCGGGTGACCGCCAAGCTACTTATTACACCCGAGAAAGCGCACATCCGCGTGGGACCAGACCCACCGCCTACCGCTGCTGCCGCGTTGACCAGCCCAAAGCCCGTTTGAGGGTCAAACCCGGGTGGCGCTAGATCCATTGCGGTGGTCTGCAGCATGCTTTGAATAGTCACTGGACTAGTAATGCCGCGCCCTATCATAAGGGCAATCAGCCCGGCAACATGAGGTGTCGCCATGGACGTTCCCATGAAAGGCTGGTACGTATTGCCAGCGGAGAAACCCCAAGTAGTGCTCCAAACACCAAATGCCGAATTACCCCCAGGAGCGACTACATCAAGTTCAGGTCCAAAGTTGGAATACGAAGCCCGCGTCGGTGGGGACGTGTTTATGGTCGCGCCCACCGCGATTACGTTCGGATTGCAAGCGGGGTACTCAACCGCGGTGTTGAAGTTTCCAGACGCCGCTGCGAGCGTTACTCCCAGACTGCGGGCATAGGAAATTGCATTATCAACCGTCAAGAAGGTGCATGGTGAGATCGCGCCACCAAGACTCATGTTGATGACTCTCGCACCTTGATCTGCAGCATAAATGATGCCAGAAGCCACATCCGAGAGAGAACCGCTACCACACGACAATGGTGGAATTTCGCCAAGCACTCGGATGGCCATGATCCGGGTGCCGGCAGCCCCGCCCCAGTTCACGCCTGCGACGCCAAGAGTATTGTTGGTTCGGGCAGCCACGGTGCCGGAAACATGGGTACCGTGACTGAGGTCTGTTGGGTCCACCGTGGGACATCCTTCGTCCGTTGGATCACTATCGTCCGGATTAGCGAAAAAGTCGAACCCTTGTACCGTGATTCCGGCGAGGTCAGGATGGTCGGTACGGATGCCTGTGTCGAGTACTGCAACAATGACCGGACTTCCGATCGCGGTGTCCCAAGCAGTCGGAAGGAAGATTTGACTATAGTGCCACGACTGATTGCCGTAGAGTGGATCATTTGGTATTGCTGACGCATATGCGTACGCGTCTTGCTCAACATACTCTACCAGGCCAGAGACGCGGTACGCTGCCATGGCTGAACCTGCAGAGACGCCGGGCGCTATCCGCACGACCTGCACGTCCAACCGCGCGATGGTCCGAAGCACCGTCGCCCCGACCTGCGCGTGCAATGGCGACGCCTGCGCGGTCTGGATTCCAGGGCGCAACTTCACCAGCAACTGATCTGGGATATGAACTGGTCGGCCTGTTCTTGCACGCAGCGGGCGAACCGCGGCGCCGCCACCAAGACTGCTGGACGCCGCTGCAAACGCGGCGCCGTTTACCATTCCAAAGCCTCCCGGTGGTGGCGTCACGGTCGGCGTTGGAACCGGCATCGACACGCCGGTCGCGCCCCCACCGCAGGCGGAGACAACGAGCACGACCACGATTAGGAGGCTGCTACGCCGAAGCTTCACCGGAACACCTCCACAATCCTCAGAGGACCTTATCCGCCAATTGCCCGAGTTCGCCCTAGTCACGGCGTCGCGATGCGGATCTCTCCGCCCACAATGTCGAAATTGGGGTCGGGCGCATCGCCCTGCGGATCGCGGACCGTCATGAACAGGTCCCGGCGCAGCTCCACCGTAACGAAACCAAACCGATCCGACGCTCCGGGACCCAGGGCATCGAGGGTGCGATTCGAGTCGTCCACCGTGACGAAATTCACGAGCACCCGGGTAGGGATTGATGGGCTGACCTGAAGGTCGGTGAGTGGAACGCTGACCCGTATGGTCCGCCGGTCGGCAGAGACCTGCCCAAAGAGGAACGGGGCGGGCGGGCGGATAGCGTAGAAGCCGAAAGGCTGCGTGACCGTTGGAGGGACGAGGCCGAAGAAGAAGCGCCCCTCACGGTAGGCGATGTAGTGCGTCCAGTTGGTGCTGTCGGGCTGCGGCCCGGCCAGCAGGGAATCGGTGACCGCCATCGCGATGTAGTAGGTTCCGCCCCGATCCTGAAAGGTGCCAGCAAGTGTCATGGTGATCACCAGTTGCGCGCCCGCCTGCGCGCCGGCCCCATGGGTCATCGCCCCGAGGATCACGATCGTCAGGATGATGCACGCCCATTTCATCGTCGACCGCCTCCTGTGGCGCGGACCGCCCTAGCGCGCTCCCAGCCCCAAGAACGGAAAGGGCTGATTGAAGAGCAGATTCCCCTGCGATCCGATGCCGATCTGGCCGCGGGCCCAGGGGAGCGCCGTCAGCCACGTCTCGAACCAGACCTCCCGCGTCAACCCCCGGTACGTGACCGCCGTCACCAGGCATTCCTCCCAGGTCCGGGCGATCATGAACCGGTCGTGCACAATCTGGCCGCTGAATCCATCATAGAACCCGTAGTAGGCCACCTGCCAGTCGGGGCTGAGCCTGATGTCGAAGGACAGCTCCGCACGCGACAGAAGGCCGAGGTTGGGATCATAGGCAATCGCGCTGGCGATTGTCCAGCCTGGCAGGGGGATGTACTGCGCCCTGGCCACCAGCGGCGACCAGCGGCCAAAGAGTGCGTCGAACGAGACCGTGGCTGTGGCAGCCAGGTTCTGCTGGCGATACGTCAGCGTCGCGTCGGCCTGGGCCACACGCCCGGAGAGCAGGTCGAATGTGAACGGCGTCGCGCCGACCTGGTCCTGATAGGATATCCCCACCTGTCCCTGCAGGGACTGTGAAAGCGTGTGCGTGTAGTCGAGGCGGCTGGTGAGGAACGTACGGCTGTGGCCCGTCGAGTACGACGACCCTCGCACCTGGGCACGGAGGTTGAGGATGCCCTGGGCCGATTGGTACAGGGACCCCGTGACGGTCACGCCGCCGTCGGCGCGAAGCGCATCGACGACGCCGGTAAACTGGGTCTCGCGGAAGCGGCCGAGGCCACCCTCCAGCTGATAGAACAACCGGGTGCCGCCGATGGGCTTCGAATCGAGGATGACCGATACCTCGGGAAGGCGTTCGGTCACAAAGCGGACGTCATTCGGAAACGCGCTGCCGTCGATGTCGATCCGCCCTTCGGCCACAAGATAGGCGGTGTAGCCCGACCCGCGGTACCGCAGGGTGAGGCGTGGAAAGAGCTCGTCGTCTGTGCCCAGAAACGTTGTCGTTCGCGACACGTCGGCGACCAGCTCCGCCGACAGCTGATTGGAGAACTGCTGGGAGTGAATGAGGCGCGCGGTGTAGGCCTGCGAGCCGAACCCGGTGAAGCTCCGTGACGAGTACGTCTGATAGAACGTCGTCGACGACCGAGAGCCCCGGTAGTAGCTGTCCAGCGACGTGAAGAAGTCACTCGAGGGCGCCAGCGGCGTGGTCCGCGTGAGCGTATCGGCATACAGGCGCAGCGCGACATCACCCACGCGGTGCTGATGATTGATCGTGAACCGCGTGTCCTGCCCGCCCAGGGCCTTGTTCTCGAGACGATAGAAGAAGGCGACGCCCTCTCCCGAGCGCAGGCGGTAGGCATGCTCGACGCCGTAGCCGGTGCCAAGCTTCTCCATCAGGTCCAGACGCAGATACCCGTAGTGGTTCTCACCCAGCGCGTACGAGTAGGCGGTTTTGATGAAGAACCCTTCGGTCTCGGAATACCCGATGACGGGGAGCAGACGGCTCGCGCGCTGTTCCCGAATAAAGATTACGAAGTAGGGCCAGGTAAAGATCCTTCGACCGCCAATCCAGACGGTGACCGAGCGCCCGACAATCTTGTCGTTGGGATAGATCACGAACTCGCGGGCGGTGAGATACGCGACCGGGTTCGGTCCCTCGCAGGTCGTGCAGAACGATTCCCGCGCGGTGGTCACTCCCCCAAGGGTGCCCTCGACGACCTCTGCGCGGATCGACACGGTGCCGAGAACCTGGGGACCGGTGTACTGTGCAGCGGCCTGCGTGATCCGTCCCTGGCGGCTCACCAGGTTGTAGT
Source organism: bacterium (assembly GCA_050694895.1). Classification (GTDB taxonomy): domain Bacteria; phylum Sysuimicrobiota; class Sysuimicrobiia; order Sysuimicrobiales; family Humicultoraceae; genus JBQTJP01. The sequence goes on from JBOGSE010000521.1 coordinate 5,812, forward strand.
CGAGTGTCGCGCCGCGCACCCGCTGCCGGTTGACCTCGATGATCACATTGCCTTCGGCGTGGACGTCGTTGGTCTCCAATCGCGCTTCGAAGGCATCGGACCGGATGGTGACGTCCTGGTAGATGACCACGACGTTCCCCGACGCGGTCATGATCCGGCGCACGCGGTCGTATTGAAACGTGCGGGCGCGCAGGATGACCGGGATATCCTCCTGAGCCCGGACGGGCCGGACCAGGGGTCCCGCCGCGATGAGGACAAGCGTGCACGCGAAGACCGGGCGCCAGCGATGTCTGGCAGCCGTCACGGCCGGCGTGTCGGGCTGGAACGGATGGTGAAGTGTGTTTCGACGTTGCCTTCGGCCTCGAAGGTCTCCTCGACAAGGGAAATGACCACGCGGTCGGCCGCCAGGCGCCGGCCATCGGTCTCTTGCATCTTGACATTCCCGGTGACGACCAGGCGGCGAGTGGCCTCCGTGTAGGTGCCGCGATCGCCGGTGGCCCATCGGTCTTTTTGCGTCACACGCAGCGGGCCTTCGGCGATGGCATCGCGCTCGCGCAGCGTCATCACCAGACGCGTGCAGGTCAGACGGGTAACCGAGGCCAGGGCCTGCCGTTCCTCGGTGCCGCGCGGCGTGCTGAGGACGCCCTCCCGCACCAGCGACTCCCCGCTCAGTTGCTCAAGGGTGACGCGGCCGGTCAGCGTAACCTGGTTTGCCGGCTCGGAGTATGTCCCGCGATCGGCCCAGGCCGTCCGGTCGCGCTGGCGCACGACGACATTCTCCATCGCCTCGCCTTCGTTGGAGTCCCATCGGAAGACGATACGCGCCGCGGTGATCGTCGTTTCTTCGGAGGGGGCTCCAGGCGAGGCCGGGGGGCGGCTCTGGGGTGCGGGCGGCGGCGCCGAACGGACGAGCGTGACGTCATCGCGCATGTCGGCCCGCCGGGCCGGCAGATTGGCGAGTAATTGCCGTCCAGTCATCCTGGTGCCGGGCTGCACCAGCGTGACACCGCCCTCGGCGCTGACATCGCCGGTCCGCCCGTCATGCCGAAGGGACGGCGCGGTCACCGTCGCATCACCGTGGACAACTTCAACGCCACCGGTGGCAACGGTGACCTCTTCCTTCAGCACGAAGC
>JBOGSE010000522.1:0-2876 GCA_050694895.1 bacterium
GCAAACGAGGCGTTGTCTCGAAGGTCCACGGGGTGTATGTCTTCCCCGATACCAATGCCCATGGGCGCGGCCGGAATCCTGAGCCCGTGTATTCGGTGCATTTCGCCGCGCGCGATGTCTGGGGCGAAGCAGCCGCGCCGAATGATTGTGTGTTCATCGACCTCTGGGAGAGTTACCTCGAGCCCGCCTGAATCTCAAACCCACGCGGCAGGGGTGTTGGCATGCACGACCATGATCACGATCATCATCACGGCGAGGCGGCCCATCACGATGCGGATGAGCCTTCTGCAGCCCAGCTGCGCGCGGCCGCGCTTGAATCCCTGCTGATCGAAAAGGGCCTGCTGTCCGCTGACGTGATCGATCGGATCGTGGAGACCTACGAGAAGGATATCGGACCGATGACAGGCGCCAGGATTGTGGCCCGGGCCTGGATCGATCCTGCCTTCAAGAGGCGGCTCCTGGAAGATGCGCCCGCCGCATTGGCGGAGCTGAATATTCACACAAGCAACCTTGTCGTCGTCGAAAATGCCGGGCCGCTGCACAACGTCATCGTCTGCACGCTGTGCTCGTGTTATCCCTGGGCCGTGCTCGGCCTGCCGCCGACGTGGTACAAGAGCCTGGCGTATCGCTCGCGGATGGTCATCGAGCCTCGCGAAGTCCTCCGCGAGTTCGGGCTCGACCTCGACGAGTCAGTGGAGATCCGGGTGTGGGACAGCAGCGCCGAGCAGCGGTACATGGTGCTCCCGGAGCACCCGCCGGGCACCGAGGGTATGAGCGAGGAGGCCCTGGCGGCACTGGTAACCCGCGACTCGATGATCGGTGTCGCCAGGATCGCGGTACCCGCGCCTGCGCGCTGAGGGCATCGTGTCATGAGCGACACGAAGCGCGGGATCGATGTGGAGGGCGCCGCGGCCCCGCCGCGGCGAAACGGCGAGCTCGTCTTTCGAGAGCCGTGGGAGGGCCGCGCCTTTGGACTCGCGATGGCTCTACAAGAAGATGGGGTGTTCGTGTGGCAGGCGTTCCGCGAGCAGCTGATCGCCGCGATTGGCAAAGCCGATCGCCTTCCCGCTGAAGAGCGACCCCATTACTACGAGAACTGGCTGGCTGCTCTGGAGCAGGTCCTGGTGCACATGAGCATCCTGACACCCCGTGAGATCGAGGACCGGATGCGGCGGTTCGCCACCGGCGAGCTCGACATCGTCAACCCCGGGGCGGGGTGATGCCACGTCGCGATCCCTACAAGGGTTTCAAGTTCCGCATCAAATGGAACGGCAAATACGTTGCGGCGGTCCAGCGGGTGTCTGCGCTCCGCCGCACGACAGAGGTCATCGAGTTCCGCGAAGGCGGCGACCCCTCGTCAACCAGGAAGCTGCCCGGTCTCACCCGGTATCACCCCATCACCCTTGAAGCCGGCATCATTTGCGACCCGGCGTTTGAAGATTGGGCCAATCTGGTGAGCGACTTCGCCCAGCGCGGCGCCACCACGTTACGGACCTTTCGGAAAGATCTGGCGATTGATCTCTACGATGAACAGGATCGGTTGGTCAAACGCTATTTCGTGCACCGCGCCTGGATCAGCGAATATGTCGCGGTGAGCGATCTGGACTCGAATGTCAGCGAGATCGCGCTCACAAAGATCACGATCGAGCATGAGGGCTGGGAGAGAGATCGCACGGTCGCGCCACCCGAGGACTGACCGTCGATGAAGGCGCGCAAGCAGCCCCCCGTGGGCCCTCGGCCCGATGTGGTGGCTGAATTCGTCTACACGCAAGGGCGCCTCTTCCTGTCGGTGCGGAACATCGGTCCCTCGCCGGCCAGGTCCGTCGTGATCAGGTTCAAGCCCCCCATTCGCGGCGCGCACGGAGCCTTCTCGCGTCTGCGTGTCTTTCAAGGAACTGCATTCCTTGGGCCCGGCCGCGAGCTCACGCTCTTCGTCGATTCGGCCGTGGCGTACTTCAACTCGAATCAGCCAAAGCACGTCACCACGCGAGTGAGCTGGGAGGACGAGAGCGGGGCCGCCTTCTCGAGAATCTCGGAACATGATCTGGAGATCTATCGCGAGTTCCCTGAGGCGTTGTGAATGGCGAACACGTAACACGGTGATCCGCTTCACGATGCCGCGACGCGGACAGAACGCTGCGACCGTCGCGTCTCCATAAGCCGGAGTTCGGCATCCAAACAGCATCACCCTGAGACAACCCCAGGGTGATGGCCTTGAGCGCTAGATTTTCAGATCGATGATTGCCGACACACCGACGCCGGGAACCCGCCTGAATGCTACCCAAGGCTGCAAGTTATCGACGGGTATCAGCGCCTTGACGCGAAACTCCCGTTGAAAATCCGCCTCGATGACCGCGACGGCCTCGACCTTCGCGAGGGCCGCGGCCGTTCCCGAGACCTGGGCGGCACCCACGTACGCGCTGCCGGGCGTGTTGATGCCGATGGCAACGCTGAGGATCGGGACGACCTTGGTCTGCGCCTGCACCGCGGCTCCATGGTTCAGCAGCAGGGCGTTGATGAAGCTGTTCAGCGGCTGCGCGAATATCTTTACGGCGGCACCGATGCCCAGGGTCTTGATGATCGTCATGAGCGTGTTCGATGGGTTGCCGGGCGCAGGCTGGGCCTGGGGCGCTGGCGGCTGGGCTCCCGCGGGCGGCGCAGCGATCACGGGGTTGGCCGAATGGGCCAGGAGCTTGATCTTCTTCGCCAGCAGAGTGCGACCGCCCAGCAGCCGTCCTTTGACTTCGATGATGTCACCCACCCTCAGATGGCGGGCCCGTTTGTCATTGTCATCGTCATCGTCTTCTATCTCGGCACCGCGCTGCAAGATGATGTGCCAGCGCGGAGCCCGGTCTCCGTATTCCTGAAGCTGAAAC
>JBOGSE010000523.1:0-2098 GCA_050694895.1 bacterium
CCACGTCGACATCCTTATGAGGACGGGTCTGCTCCTCGAGCAGGGCATCGACCCCCCATCCTCCATCGAGCCATACCAGTATCCCGTTCTCCTCGAGGTGTCGGTAGAGCGTGATGACATCATCGGCTTTCATTGCAACGTGGTTAGCCGGTTATGTGCCCCAGACGAACCGCACAAGCGCCATGGCGAGAGCGAAGACGTAGCCGTAGGCGAATCGGTCAAGGCGGATAAGGGCCTCACCTCGCCGGCGCCTCCACGCGCCGAGCGTGGCCATCAGTGCGCCCGCGGCAATGGGCGTGAGCACGCCCTTGAGGGAGGGGTTGTCGCGCTCGACGCCGGCCATCGCGTCGTCCACGAGCCGGCCGATGGTGGGTTGCCGCGCCCTGGGCCTTCTCGGCTTCGAGCCTGGCGTGTTCCTCCTCGAAGGCGCCGGAGATGTACTTGAGAGAGATGAGGCCCAGCACGACGTGCTTGTACTCGGCCGCGTCCATGCTGCCGCGCAGGACGTCGGCCATGCGCCACAGCTCGGCCTCGTAGCCAATGTTGGCGGCGGTGGCGTTCACGGTGGTCGAGTTGTTCGTTTTCCGCTTCGGCATCTCTTATCTCACAGAAAGTTCATCGCGCTAGCGTGCCGCAAAGTACCGCCGCTTCGGGTCCTGCGGGCTAGTGCCGACCTCGCGCGCCAGCCCCCGTTCCACGAGACTTGCCAGGCGGGTGCGGGTAGCGCGGGGGGTGAGCCTGATGACGTCGGCGATCTCGCGGGTCGAGAGGCCCTCGCCGTCGGCCAGCGCGTCCAGGATGGCCCGATCGGTCGGGTCCATCACCGGGGCTGCCGTCTTCTCGGTGCGCAACGTGACCCGGAAGCGCGTGCCGAGTTCTTCCAGCACCGGGGCCGCGAGCCCCATATCGCGGCAGGCCACGATCATGCGCTGGATGCCGCTCCCCCACTGCTCGATAAGGCCGAGATCGTGGAAGACGCGCCCGATGACGCGGTTCCTGAGTTTCGAGATGCCCCGGAGCAGGTCGTCCACCGTGAGGCCGAATGGCAACAGCCCGGGATTCTCGACTTCCAGGCGGTCGTCGAAAATGGACACGCGGATGGGGGCGCCGCGCTGTGCGTAGTCCGCATGCGCCAGGCGTTGATGATGGCCTCGCGGACGGCGGCGGGCGGCAGATTCCAGCGTTCCTTGCGCCGCACCGTCCCGATCTCAACACCATGCAGGGCGTGCTTCTGCACGAAGGCGACGGCCGCTTCGACCGCCTGGGTGGGATGCAGCCGGATCTCCGCCTGATCTGCGATGCGGGCCTTGTCCGTCCCCCGAAACCGGCCGGCCTGGATCCAGGCGTCGGGAAAGTGACGCTCGCGATCCCTGCCGAATAGCAGCATACCGCCGACGGTGGGCACCTTGCGTCCCTGGTGGGTCGTCATCAGGCGCAAGGTTTCCAGGTCCTGCCGCTTGAGCCTGCGGACCGGCGCGAACGACTCGGAAGCGGCTCGGAAGTCCATCGCTTCAGAGTCGAGCTCCGGCATGGCCTGCTCGTCGTAGGCTTCGCCGCGGGAGAAGCGCTTGAGCTCCTCGATCAGTTCCCGATCCGCGCGGCGATTGGTGGAGCCGACCCGTACGTAGACACCGCCGTCCAGCCCCTCCCGCTTGAGGTAGTGCGGCCGGCTGGAACTCGGATGGACCTGAACCGCGAGAACATGCGTGCGGCGCCAGGGCAGGATCTCAAGGTCCGGGACCAGGCGCGGAAGGAGGCTGTCGCTCACGAGGCTCGCCAGGCGCTCCTCGAGATCGAGGGGGTCGCGCACTCCGCGCACGTGCCGGGTCCCGTCCTCGACGCCAATCAGCAGGGTCCCTCCGGCGGTATTCGCGAAGGCCACGATGGTGCGCAGCACACCCTCGGGAGATGACAGATCGCGCTTGAACTCGAGCGTCTTGCCCTCGGGGCGCTTGAGCAATTCGAGCAGGTCCATCGCTCGGAAGTGTACTCTGAAGCAGACGGCGTGGCAAGGCTTCCGTGTCGATCGGGCTCGCGCCAAGCGCCAGGGAGCAGGCGTTCTCCTGCCGGTCGAGCGCAGTAAGTGGGGTGCCTAACG
>JBOGSE010000524.1:0-1355 GCA_050694895.1 bacterium
GCGCCGACGCTGCGATCGCTGCCCGCCCAAGAGGCCGGGCGCCTGGCGGCGGGACAGCGATATCTGCGCGGGCTCTACAGCGGCGGCACGCTGTGCTATGAGGCGCTCGTGCTGCTCCGCGCGCATCTCGGCCGCGTCCACTCGAACACGCCGCTCGATCCCTCAGAGACGCTCGATCCGGTCACGCGCAGCCGGGAGCATTCGGTGATCGACATGGGCGGTGATGAGTTCACGCAGGGTCGCCTGCACCCCATGCTTGATCCCACGCTGCGCCTGGCGCGGCTGCGCCAGGAGGCCGGCGATCCCGAGACGGGCATCCTTCTCCTCGACGTCGTCCTCGGCTACGGGGCGCATCCCGAGCCCGCGGCCGCGCTCGCCCCCGTTGTGCGCGATCTCCACGCGGAGGCCGCGGCGGCAGGGCGTCATCTGAGTGTGGTCGCGTCGGTCTGTGGAACCGATGACGATCCGCAGCACTTCGGCGCACAACGCGATGCGCTGATTGATGCGGGCGTGCTCGTTGAGGACAGCAACGCCCGCGCGGCGCGCCTGGCCGGTCTGATTGCCGAAGCCCACGGCGGCAGAGCCGCAAGCGGGTCCCCCCGTCCTTCTGACGGCATCCCGATCACCGCCGCCCGATCCGCTCCACCGTGGCCAGACGTCGGGCCAATCGGGACGCTGCTGCGTGATCAGCCCTCGGTCATCAACGTCGGGCTCGAACTGTTTGCCGAGAGCCTTCAGGCGCAGGGGGTGCCGGTCGTCTCGGTGGACTGGCGGCCTCCGGCGGGCGGCAAGCAGCACCTGCTGGATCTGCTCGACAAACTGGAAGCCTAGGGAAAGCGAGTATGCGCTCCCCATGAATATCAACGACGCGAATCAGGACGTGCTCGACCGAATCCTGGCCGGGCAGCCGATCCTTATCGGCGTGGGTCGTGCGCTCGATCTCATCCCAGACATGCGGCCAGACCTCATCCTCCACGCCGGGCCACCGATCACCTGGGATCGGATGTCCGGGCCGATGCGCGGCGCAATCATCGGGGGGCTGATCTACGAGGGGCTGGCCGGGACCGAGGCCGAGGCCGTGGCCCTGGTCGAGCGCGGCGAAGTGCGCTTCGACTCCTGCCACCACCATTCGGCCGTGGGCCCGATGGCCGGCGTGACCACCGCCTCAATGCCTGTGTACATCGTCGAGAACCGGGCGTTTGGCAACCGCGCGTTCTCCAATCTCAATGAGGGATACGGCAAAGTTCTGCGCTACGGCGCCTACAGCGACGACGTGCTCGCGCGTCTCCGGTGGATGACCGAGACCCTCGGCCCTGCCATCGGCGAGGCGCTGCAGCGCGCGGGTGGTCTGGATA
>JBOGSE010000525.1:0-3196 GCA_050694895.1 bacterium
TGGTGTTGTCCTTGGGGCACCAGTCCACGGTCGCCAGGGCACGATACGCCAGGCCGCGCTCGTACATCTTCAGGAAGAACCATTGGTTCCACTTGTAGAAGTCGGGGTCGCAGGTGACGACCTCGCGCGGCCAGTCCCACATCGCGCCCATCGACCGCAGCTGACGGCGCATGACCTCGATGTTCGCCATCGTCCACTTGTATGGATGGATGCCTCGCTCGATGGCGGCGTTCTCCGCCGGCAGGCCGAAGGCGTCGAACCCCATCGGGTAGGTGACGTTGTGGCCGCGCATGCGCTTGTAGCGGGCAGCGGCGTCCGACGGCGCCATAGGATACCAGTGCCCGATGTGCAGGTGATCACCGGACGGGTACGGGTACATGGTGAGGAAGAAGAATTTGGGCCGCTCACCGTCGTCGGGGGCGTGGTACAACCGGTCCGCCGCCCAGCGGGCCTGCCATTTCGATTCGATCGTCCGGTGATCGTAGCGCATCGGCGCTCCCCGCCTACGGCCGGGTCATGACGGGCACAGGTGTCAGCCACCCGTGCCGATCCGGCAGCCGGCCCTCCGTGATGCCGAAGAACTCATCCTGCAGCTTTCGCGTGATCGGGCCGCGCCGCCCCGCCCCCACCGGGACCTTGTCGACCGAGCGTACGGGCGTGATCTCGGCCGCCGTCCCAGTGAAGAAGACCTCGTCGGCAACATAGAGCATCTCGCGCGGGATCGGCATCTCGCGCACCTCGATGCCCAGGTCGCGGCACAACGTCATCACGACCATGCGCGTGACCCCACCGAGAATCGACGCCGCCATCGGCGGCGTGTGGATGACGCCGTCGCGGATCACGAAGATGTTCTCGCCGCTGCCCTCGCTGAGGTACCCCTGGACATCGAGGGCAATCCCCTCCGCGTAGCCGTTGTCCACGGCCTCCATCACGACGAACGCCGAGTTCACATAGTTGCCGCCGATCTTGCCCATCCCGGGATGCGTGTCCGGGGCCATGCGGCGCCAGGAACTGACCATGACATCGACGCCCTGCTCGATGGCTTCGGGCCCCAGGTACCGTCCCCACTCGATGGTCATGATCGCCACGTGGATGGGACACTTGCGTGGCTCCACATTCCATGACTCGACGCCCCGAAAGGCCAGTGGCCGGACGTAGCACGAACGGTGGCCGTTGACGCTGACGGCCTCCAGGATGGCGCGAGAGATCTGCTCGGATGAATACGGGAGCGCCATCCGGAAGATCTTGCACGAGTCCATCATCCGGCGCACGTGCGCGCCCATGCAGAAGACCGCCGGTCCGCCGGTCGTCTCGTAACATCGGATGCCCTCGAAGACACTCGACCCGTACTGCACCACATGGGCGGCGACGTGGATCTTCGCGTCATCCCACGGAATGAATTTTCCGTCGAACCAGATCCGGTCTGATGCCTGCATGATCGACCACCCCCGGCACGGCCCAAAATACCAACGCCGCCCTCATCCTGGGGACGAAGACGGCTCCGCGGTACCACCCCGATTGACCGGCGCGCCCAGCCGCTGAAAGCGTCTGGTGGAGCAGGCGGGAATTGAACCCGCGACCTCCTCTACGCCAAAGAGGCGCTCTCCCCCTGAGCTACTGCCCCACGCGTCGGTCCGCTTGGCGCTCGTCTCGTGAGCTCACGGCGCGAGCTTGGGACCTTCACCCCTGGCCCGCGCGGCTCCCGGACGAGTTCGGCCGTTCCCGCCACCGGTTTGCACCGACCACCGGTTCTCTCGACGGGGCGACGGGACAACGGCCTACTGCTTCCGATCATCGCCGTATGCAGCGCGCGATCAGCTCGCGCACAGTGACTGTAGCGATTATATCGGCGGGTCAAGAAGACCGTCAACCCTTCACGGCCCACCCAGCTTGCGGATCTGCACCAGACCGATACGGTTGCGGGTCGCGGACTCGATCCTGAACTCCAGCGCATTGTGACGGAAGGTCCCCCCCGCCTCTGGGATGCTCCCCAGGTGGTGGAAAATGAATCCCCCAAGTGTGTTGGCCGCATCCGTGGGCAGGTCGATGTGAAAGACCTCGTTGAGCACCTCCAGGGGAATGGCCGCATCGACCACGATCCGGTCCGGCTGCTGCACCATGACCAGCGGAGGCTCCTTGCGAAACTCTGATGGGATCTCCCCCACCAGCTCCTCCAGCAGGTCTTCGATCGTCACGATGCCCTCGGTGCCCGCGTATTCATCGAGTACGACCGCCAGCTGGATGCCCTTGTGACGCATCTCATTCAGGAGGTCCACCACGGGTTTTGTCTCCGGCACATAGAGCACCGGTCGCATGATGGTGTCCAGCGCCTGCTCGCCGCGCCCGTCGACCTCGGCGAAGAGCAGGTCCCTGACGTGCACCATGCCGACGATCCGATCCAGCGACTCGTCAAAGACCGGCAGGCGCGAGTAGCCGGCCTCGCGCACGATCTTGACCGACTCGCGGACCGTGGACTCCTTGGGCAGCCCGCGGACTGACACACGTGGAACCATCACTTCCTCTGCCACCCTATCGGTAAACTTGAAGACCCGGTGGACGAAGACCGCCTCTTCCTTTTCTACCGCGCCGGCCCGCTGGCTCTCTGTGACCAGCATGCCGAGCTCCTCGGAGGAATACACGTGGTGGCCGCTTGGCGCGCGCAGCCCGAACAGCCCAAGGATCCCGTTGGCCGTCGAATTCAGCAGCCAGATGAACGGGCGAAAGATCTGATGGAAGACCTCGGTGGGCGGCGCAACGATGAGAGCGGTCCCTTCGGGGCGCCACAGCGCGGCACTCTTCGCAGCCAGTTCTCCGAAGACGATATGCAGGACGGTGATGATCGTGAAGGCCAAAGCGCTGGCAATGACGTGAATCGTTCCTTCCCTAACAGTCAGGGGAAGTCCACGCAGCGAGGGCTCTATGACCGTGGCCACTGCCGGTTCCCCGATCCAGCCCAGGCCCAGACTGGCCATCGTGATACCGAGCTGCGTCGCGGCGAGGAACGCGTTGGGGTCGCTCGAGGCCCGGAGCACAAGCCTGGCCGCCGTCGACCCGCGTTCGGCGAGCGGAATCAGCCGGGTGCGTCGGACCGAGATGATGGCAAACTCCGCCGCGACGAACATGCCGTTGAGCGCCACCAGCACGCACACGGCCACGAGTCCAAACAGGACCGAGTCCACCAACACGTGTAGCCACC
>JBOGSE010000526.1:0-3694 GCA_050694895.1 bacterium
AACGTAGTGTCGTACCTTCGAGCATGGAACTTCAGCCGTGGCACCCAGCGCGAGCTCCAGCGGGTGGAAGCTGGTACGGGCTCGATCACGTTCGACAATCTGAGCGGGCGGTTCACTCCTTCAAACACCATGTCGCCCTACTACCCGAACCTGCTCCCGCTGCGGCGCATCCGGATGCAGGCCAATTGGAACGCCGCGACCTATCCGATCTTCGTGGGCTTCGCGGAGGGTTGGCCAGCGAGCTTCCCCGAGATCGGCAGCGACCAAATCGTAACTGTGCCGCTGGTCGACGGATTCAAGGTCCTGGCGCTGGCGCAGATATCCGGGTCGTTCTCCCAGCAGCTCAGCGGAGCGCGGGTGGGTGCCATCCTGGACGCCATCAGCTGGCCAGCTGCCGACCGCAACATCGACGCGGGGCTGACCACGGTGCCTGCTGTGACCCTGACGAATAGCCCGGCCTTGGAGCACCTGCAGGCCGTGGAGCACGTCGAGGGGGGCCGGCTATTCATGTCCCGGGATGGCAAGGTGACGTTCAAGCAGCGTGGCTTCGTGCCGACCCCTGACTTCAACGGGCGGACCTGGACCGATGCTGGCGGGGCGATGAGCTACCGAGACATCGTGCTGAACTTCACCGACGAGCTGATCATCAACGACGCGCACCTAACTCGGACCGGTGGTATCGAGCAGACCGCCACCTCGAGCACCTCCCAGACGAAGTATGGGCGCCGGTCATTCTCCGAGTCTGGTCTGCCGATGGTGAACGACAACGACGTGGCGGACTTTGCCGCCGAGCTGGTACAGATCTACGATGAACCGGCGCTCCGCATCGAGAGCTTGGCCGACAATGCCATGAAGCATCAGCGTTGGGATTTCCTGCTACCTCGGGAGCTGCGGGATCGCGTGCTGGCACAGAAGACACCGGTCGGATCGAGCCTGATCTCGCAGGACTCCTTCTTCGCTGGCGTCCAGCATTCATGGGTGCCAGATGAATGGCGCACGACGATCCTGCTGACCCCGGCTAGCAACGAGACGCGGTGGATTCTCGATGACGCGGCCTATAGCATTCTCGACACATCAACGATTCTAGCGAGGTAAGTCATGCCCTGGACTAATCCCAAAACATGGAGCGTCGGAGAACTGGTTACCGCCGCCAACATGAACACGCATGTTCGGGACAACGAGCTTGCCCTCGGCCGCGATGTCTATGGGGTTCGCAACGTCGGAACGGCCGGGGGCCTGGGGGAACGATGGTATGTGGCCGGTCCGGTCGCTACCTCTGGTGAGACGCCCTCCGGCACGTCTTTTGCCATCGGGCGCCTTCATACCCTCCCTCTCCTCTCTCCCCGCGGCGGCACGTTAGATCGAATTGCCTTCAACGTCACGACTGCTATCGCGAGCGGACTCGCCCGGGTCGGCATCTACCAAGCCACAAGTGCGACGAATCTATACCCGGATGCCCTTATAGTCGATGGTGGCGAGTTCTCGACAGCGACAACGGGAATCAAGTCTGCGACCATCAACGTGACGCTCGCTCCCGATCTGCTCTAGTGGGCCGTGTTCATCATGGGGACCGCTGCCGCCTCGGTGTCCGGACTGGGAGCCCAGCTACTATTGATGCCGTCAGTGCTCGGCATGGACAATGCTTTTGGTGCGGGGGCTGCCTGGTTCCGCCGAGATTTCACATATGGCGCCCTGCCATCGACATATCCGGCCGGGCCACCCACTGCATATATAGCAACCGGTGCGACGCCCATAATCGCTCTGCGGTATTCGGCGTGATGGAGGTGAGATGAGCTTCCAGGGGATCGATCTTACCCAGCCCGACGCCGTCAGGGACAAGGCACTCCGCCGAAAGATCGAGTCGCTGCGCGAGGGCTCGGCATACCGCGCTCCGCTCTCGTCTCCCCACTGCGGAGACTGGACGCCGACTGGCTTGGTCGCCGTTCGCTTCCGATATCCAAACGGCGATGTGAAGAGCGTGAAGCTCCACGCCAAGCCGATGGTTCTCTATCTCCGGGTCCTCCAGGACGGTGGTCAGTTCTGTGAGGTCACGGTGGACTTCACTTCGTCCTACTCGGGCAGCTATCGCAGCTACGGCCAGCAGAACACGCTGTACCAGGCATACAGGAGCGGCACCGGGCACCTGGCGGCCAATCCGTGCAAGGGCTACCATCGATGCGGCCGAGCGATTGACCTAGTGAACGGGATCGTGCCGAAGGTGGCCCAGCTGATGACGGCGAAGACCGAGGCTGGGAAGAAGTTCTTCCACGGGTCAGCGTTCGGCGATCCCCCCCATTTTTCTTACGGAGTTCTGGGGTGAGCACGGTGCTGTTCATCCTCGGTGCCATAGTGCTCGCCTGGCTGATCGGTCTCCTGATCTATGCCTTCATGCGGGAGGGAAGATGACGGTGGGATACGACCTCCTCTATTCGGCAGCCGGCTTCGTGCTCGGCATCCTTCTGCGAATCGCGACCTGGACAATGAGGCGTGGTTGAGCGCTCGCCTCACCGCCTACATCGCCATCCTGGTCTCGGTCGTATGGGCAGTCTCCTTCATCGCCGACATCCTGATCCCGACGTATGATCCCTCGCCTTTCGTGCATCTGGCCATGATGACTGTTGTCGGCGCCGCGTTCTCTCACTCGGTCCTTAGGAGGAATCACCGATGAGCGCAGCACGATTTGCACGTGACGTGATCTTGGGCCTCTCGGGATTCTCAGTTGGCATGTTGATCTACCTTGGGGCGATCGAGCTCGGGAACGCCATCCGGCCCTCGTGGTCGCCGAGATTCCTGGCCACGGCTCTGGTCAGATTCGGAACAGCCTTGACCATCGGGCTGGTCATGGAAGCCGTCTTCCGAACCAAGCAGATCGACTGGAACTGGCCGGTAGCCCTGTATACCCTGGGGCTGGCCATGGTGCTGGCCGGAGCTCTGGGAATCCTGGTTGCCAAGGCGCACCTGAGGAGGGAATGATCATGGGACTAACCGAGGCGGATATCCGCCGAGTCCTTTGGACGTTCGTCCAGGCTGGCGTGGCCTATGCGGCCCTAGCCTGGTCCAACGCGATTCCTGGCGCGCCGCTATCGTGGAAGGCGTTGCTGGTCGGCGGGGTGGCAGCTGGCGTCTCCGCGGTGAAGAACCTCCTCCTGCCGGATACCTCGACCCTGAAGTAGGGGAGGGCTGCTGTAGGGCGATCTCCCGACTTTTCAACCTTGGCGCCTTTGCTTCATCATGGGACTTGACCCCGATGAAGGAGGCAGAAGTGAAGAAGCTCCTGGTAGTGGTCTTGACGGGCCTGGCCTTGTTGGCCGGTCCGAGCGCTCTGGCGGGCACGATGGGTGGCCCCGGCGCCGACGAGATCCAGGGAACAGCAGGTGATGATGTGTTGACCGGTGGCGGCGGAAACGATGACATCCGCGGTCGGGCTGGTAACGACGTGATCCGAGGCGGCCCGGGCACCGATGCGATTTTCGGTGGTCCTGGCTTCGACGTGTGCTACGTCGATTCATACGATGTCTGGCTGGGCTGCGAGGACGTTCGGTAAGGTACTTCGCCCCCGTCGTGTACTCGGTCAGCTGGCGTTGGCGCTTCTAGGAGGACGGGATGGATCCAGGGCAGCGAGTTCGGTTCACGGTAGACAACCTCGGTGCCGTAGCCCGGAAGAGCTCGGGCCGCTTCACCGACCGCCTCGTTA